>CBDUZQ010000280.1:0-3861 GCA_965371755.1 uncultured bacterium | reverse complement strand
GCGGTACCGCCCAGCGCCAGCGGGTAGAGCCGTTTGAGACAGTCGTCGATTCGATCCAGTCCAAGACTGAGAGCGGCGGCGTAGCCTGAGAATTCCTGCCCCAGGGTCAGCGGCGTGGCGTCCATCAGATGAGTGCGACCGATCTTGATGATGTCTTTGAACGCATCCGACTTCTTCGCCAGCGTGTCCCGCAGTTGAGTGATCATTGGGATCAAGCGGCGATGGATCTCCTCGACAGCCGCGATGTGCATGGCGGTCGGGAAAGTATCGTTCGACGATTGTCCCATGTTGACGTGGTCGTTGGGATGGACAGGGTCCTTGCTGCCGAGCTTGCCGCCGGCCAGTTCGATCGCCCGGTTGGAGATCACCTCGTTTGAGTTCATATTGCTCTGGGTGCCTGAGCCTGTCTGCCAGACTACCAGCGGGAAATGGTCATCAAGTTTTCCGTCGATCACTTCGTCGGCCGCTTTGGTGATTAAGTCACCTTTTTCCTTCGGCATCTTGCCGATATCCATATTCACCAGGCAGGCCGCCTTTTTGAGGATACCCATGGCGCGGATGATCTCACGCGGCATCGTTTCGGTGCCGATGCGAAAGTTGGTTAGTGATCGAGCCGTTTGGCAGCCGTAATACTTGTCGGCGGGTACTTTCATCTCCCCCATCGTGTCTGTTTCAATGCGATATTCCATGGTTCCTCCGGTCGCGTGGCGACGGCAATAGTTGGAAACGTTGTTTCATCTTTTGAGATCCGAATATACAACCTCGGATCATACCCGCAAGGAGGTTTGAGGACATTTTTGTGTTTTCGGAGTTACCGAGAATATGCAAACTGAATCTTGACACCGAGACGCGGTCAAGGTTGATTCTCTCTATGGGTGAGTCGTACTACTTGAGAGACCTGGTTGTGATTTTCGGCCTTGGTGTCATCATTGTGACAGCCGCCCACAAGTTCCGTCTGCCTGCCATAGCGGGATTCGTGGTGGCCGGTATCCTGGCCGGCCCGCAGGGGTTCGGCCTTATCAGTGATATCCATCAGGTGGAAACGCTGGCCGAGATCGGGGTGGCGCTCCTGTTGTTCGGTATCGGTATGGAGCTTCCGATGGATCGTCTGAAGCGCCTGTGGAGACCGATTCTTATCGCCGGGGCCCTTCAGGTGGCACTCACTCTGGTGGCGGCCTACCTGGTCGCCAGACTGGTCGGTCTGACACCGCAGGAGGCCTGGTTTGTGGGGTTTGTGGTGGCGATATCCAGTACCGCCATCGTGCTCAAGGATCTGGAGGAGCGCGGAGAGATAGATGCGCCGCACGGCAGGATTACCCTCGGCGTGCTCATCTTCCAGGATCTTTGTGTGGTGCCGATGATCCTGTCGGTCCCTCTCCTGGCGGGTGCCGGCAGCGATTCCCCGGGGCCGGCCATGACCCTTGTTCGCTCGGCCGCGATTATTGTCGTTACCGTGCTGGCCGCTCGCCTGATCACTCCGAGGTTGATGAATCTGGTGGCGAAGACGCGCCAGAGACATGTTTTCATAATGACCAGCCTGTTGATCTGCGCCGGAACGGCCTGGATTCTATCACGGGTCGGAATATCGCTGGCTTTGGGAGCCTTTCTGGCGGGATTGATAATGGCGGGAAGCCAGTACCGCCATCAGGCGATGGCTGACATCATACCTTTTCGAGAGGTGTTTGCCTCACTGTTTTTCGTCTCGATCGGCATGTTGCTTGATCCACAGTATCTCCTTGAGAATATGGTCACCATACTATTGCTGTTTGTGGGTATAGTTCTCGGGAAGTTCATCGTGGTTTTCTTAACCGGCGTATTGATGCGACTTCCGATCCGGGTCACCGCAAAGGCGGCCATGGCTCTGGCTCAGGTGGGAGAGTTTGCCTTTGTGCTGATAGGTCTCGCTGTATCTTACCGGTTGATAGACGGCTCACTGGCCAGCAACCTTATGGCCGCCGCCATACTATCGATGCTGGTGACCCCCATGCTGATCGCCCTTGCTCCGACTATCGCGGCAGGCGCCGGAAAACTTGGCGTGCTCACCCGTCTGTTGGATGTATCGACCGCTGAAGACGCCGCGGAAAGCGGGCGAAAGATGCGTGATCATATCATAATCGGCGGCTATGGGCTGGCCGGCGCCGATCTGGCCCTGGCCTTGAAAGACAGCAACATTCCATATCTGATTGCAGAACTGAATCCGGCGAATGTGCGCTGGGCGCGTGAGAACAGGGAACCGGCATACTATGCTGATATCACCAGTCCGGATATCCTTCGGCACCTGGGTGCGCAATTCGCCAGGGAGCTGGTGATTCTGATAAATGATCCGGCCGCCATTGAACGGGCGGTGAAAGCTGCTCGGAGAGTCGCTCCCACGTTACACATTACGGTGAGAGCCAGGTACCTACTGGATGCCGGCCCAATGCTGGGCGCCGGCGCCAGCGACGTTATCGCATCCGAGGTTGAGGCTTCCGCTGAGGTGCTGGCGCGAGTGCTCGGCCGATTCCAAGTTAACCCAGGGGTGGTCAACAGTCACGTGTCCAGAATCAGGAGCCGGGAGAAAACAGTCGGCGATTGACGACGTCGTTGATGTGGTTTGAAGCTTCGTCGTCTTTCCCAAAGCGCCGGCCATCATGCATGAGGTATTCCAGGACAGTGGCGTTCTGAGGAGAATAAGAAAAGCCGGAACCGCGTGAATTCCGGCTTTGTGATTTTATGATCGAAGTGATCAGTCGCGGCGCGGTCCACCTTCGCTGCGATTCGCTTTGGTGACTTTGAGTTGACGACCGCCGAAATCGGCGCCGTTCACTGCGTCAATGGCCGCCTGGCCGGCGCTGTCGTCCGACATCTCGATAAACGCAAACCCGCGCGACTTACCGGTATAGCGATCCACGATAAGCTGCACCGAGCTAACTTCGCCATGAGCCTCGAAGGCCTGGCGCAAATCGTCTTCAGTTGTTTCATACGGCAGATTGCCGACATAGATGTTCATTCCGAACTCCCTGGTACATGTTTTCGTCTCAACCCCTCCCGCCCCACTTATTCGATCACGGTCATAGAGTCTCCTCCGTCATGCTGCGACAGGTGATTGGGGGCAAAAACCAATGCGAAAGATGCTTGGGAGATAAACGTAGTCAACTCCCCAGGCCTGCGAGACAGTCGTTCAAACAAAACGTATCACTCCGTATCGCCCGTGGATTCCTCGTCGACAATCTGTGCGAGAATCTTCGAGACCGGCACCGAGCCCTCCTTCATCTCTTTCATCTGCGGAAACAACAGCACGTCGCGGATATTGTGCTTATTGGTCAATAGCATTATCAAGCGGTCCACTCCGAAACCGAGCCCGGCGGTCGGCGGCATACCGTACATCAAGGCCGTGATAAAGTCGTCATCCAGAGGCTGCGCCTCCTGATCACCCGCTTCAAGCGCCTTGCCCTGCTGCAGGAAGCGTTGCAACTGATCCACCGGATCATTGAGTTCGCTGAAGGCATTACCCATTTCCAACCCGGCGATAAACAACTCAAATCGCTCGGTGAGACCCTCCTTCTCACGGTGCTTCTTGGCCAGGGGTGAAATCTCAAAGGGGAAGTCGACAATAAAAGTCGGCTGGATCAAGGTCGGTTCAACTTTGGCCTCCCAGACTGCTTCAATGACCTTGCCCCTATTAATGAGCCCGTCCCCTGCCACGCCAAGCTTCTTTGCCGCCGGCTTCGCCTGCTCGAACGACATGGCAGAGAAGTCGACACCTGTTTCTTCACGTATCGAGTCGATCATGCTGATCCATTTGAACGGCGGTTCGAAATCGATCTCGTGATCGTCGTACGGGATGCGGTATGTACCGTGCAACTCAAAGACCACCTGACG
>CBDUZQ010000279.1:0-3865 GCA_965371755.1 uncultured bacterium | reverse complement strand
GAGAGCGGCGAGTACCCGTCGATTCACACCGAGCCGAAATCACCACAGCGGGAGTGGATCAATTTCAGGCGGGGTTATCTGTTTATCATCATGATGGTTATCTCAGCCGCCATAATCTTTTATGTCGAGACAGCCAAGCGGGGCAAGAAACTGTTTGTACGCAAAATCGCCGGATTGGAAGCGATCGATGAGGCGGTCGGTCGGGCTACCGAGATGGGTCGACCGGTGTTGTTCATCCCCGGTATTAGCGACATGGACGATGTGCAGACGTTGGCGGCGTTGACTATTCTCGGACGAGTTTCGCGCACCATCGCCGACTACGACAGCAAGATTTTTATGCCGGTGTCTCGGTCACTGGTGATGACGGCGGCGCGTGAGACGATCAAGACCTCGTATCAAGCGGCCGGGCGGCCGGATGCTTACAATGACGACATGGTCAACTACGTCACCGATGAGCAGTTTGGATATGTCGCCGCCGTTGATGGTCTGATGGTTCGCGAGAAACCGGCAACCGTGTTTTTGTTGGGCGCTTTCTTCGCCGAGTCGCTGATCCTGGCTGAGACCGGAAACTCGATCGGCGCCATTCAGATTGCCGGGACGGCCCGTCCGGCACAGTTACCGTTTTTCATCGCTGCCTGCGATTTCACTCTGATCGGTGAAGAACTGTTTGCAGCCTCTGCCTATCTGTCAGGTGAACCGAGGATGCTTGGTTCGCTCAAGGGTCAGGATGTAGGCAAGGCAATCGCCATGATCACGATTCTACTGGGTGTCGTGGCGGTGACGTTGAGTGAGGCGTGGGATGTAGGAATAATGACAGACCTGCATGCCTGGTTAGTGAAAGTATTTTCCTCGAGTTGAACTTGATATGAGACAGCAAATACCACTGTTAATCACGTTTATTGTCGGCACCCTGTTGATCGTGTCGGTCTTCATTCCGCCATTTGGGGACCTGGAGACAACATTCAATATCTGGTTCGACATCATAGCGGTGTTTGCCTTTTTCCTTGGTGGCGGCAACCTGCTCAGGGTCCATATAAACAAGCTGAGAAAGCGGAAACGAGACTGGGGTTTCTCGATCGTTACGATCGTTGGATTCTCTGTGATGCTGATCGCCGGCCTGTTCAAGATCGGCAACCCCGGCGATATCGCCTCAGCCGTGGATGCCCCCGGCTCTCTGTTCTACGATATTTTCAACTCAGTACAGTATCCTTTGAGCGCGACCATGTATTCGTTGCTGGCGTTCTTTGTGGCCTCGGCGTCATATCGCGCCTTTCGAGCCAAGAATCGTGAAGCAACTCTCTTGTTGATCGCAGCGTTCATTATTCTTCTAGGCAGGACGCCGTTTGGAGTGATGCTCACTTTTTGGGTACCGGATTCCACGTCGCTTTTGCAGATTCCAAACTTAGCCATTTGGATTATGAATTCCCCGAACTTAGCCGGACAGCGCGCCATCATGATTGGTATCGGATTGGGTGTGATTTCGATGTCGCTACGGTTGATATTGGGCATTGAACGCTCGTATCTGGGAGGGGACAAGTGATGCCGAATATCGGCGTGATCATCTCGATGCTGGTAATTTTCGGCGGGCTGGGCTGGCTTTTGGTTCGATCCATAAAAGGTCGCGAGGTTGATAGACGGGTCATTTTTGTTTTCATTTTTCTGGCTGTCGCGGCACCCATTCTCTTTCCGATCACTTTTCAGGAGCACGCCACGACAGTTGTGAAAGGTCTCTTCGATCACATCGATAGTCTTCCGCCCGGGTCGCACGTTCTGATTTCATTTGATTACGATCCGGCTATGGCGCCGGAGGTGCAGCCGATGGCCAACGCCATCTCACTTCATTGTCTGGACAGAGGGCATAAGGTAGTTTTCATGTCTCTATGGGCCACCGGACAAACTCTTTTGTTCAACACGCTACAGGATGTGATCCGACCGGAGTTTCCCGACCTGGTCGATGGTGTTGATTTTGTCAGTACCGGTTACAAGGCGGGCAACGAAGGCGTGCTCAACGTGATCGTGTCGGATTTCAAAAAGATGTTCCCCACCGATGTGAATGGAGTGCCGCTGGACAGTGTGCCGATATTCGATGAGATCAACTCGTGCGCCGATTTCGATCTGATCGTGGCTCTGGGTGGCGGTCGTCCGGGACCCAAGGAGTGGGTGTTGTTCGTGGGCGATCCGGCCGATGTGCCGATCGGTGTCGGCGTGGCGGCGGTAGTGGCGCCCCAGTTGTACCCGTACTATCCACGGCAGATTATCGGAATGCTGGGTGGGGTCAAGGGCGCGGCCGAGTACGAATCGGAGTTGGCCCATCGTCACGAACGATTCAAAGACATGGCCCAACCTGGTCTTAAGATGATGGGGCCGCAGACGCTGGCGCACATAGTTATCATGTGCTTCATCGTCATCGGCAACGTTGTTTTCTTCCGCAGTCGCAGGAGGAAGAGCAACTGATGAGGCGCACAACTTACATTGTGGTTGCTGGTGTCGTTCTGCTGTTTGGGCTGAGTTGGGTTCTTCATGCCGTATCGATGTCGGGTGAGGCAGATGGTATTGAGCGCGCGTTCATGATCACTATGGCGGCCTTCCTGACTTTGGCGATCTACTCGTTCCTGTACAAGGATAACCCGTTCTATAAGTTCGCCGAGCATCTTTATGTGGGTGTGTCGGCGGCCTATTGGATGTGTCAGGCGTTCTGGTCGACGATCGTCGGCAACCTCTTTCCCAGGTTGTCGGAAGGTCTGTCCAATTACTTCCAACAGCCGTACCAGGCCAGTGGCTGGAACATAACATATTGGATACCGGTGATACTCGGTATCATGTTGTTGATGCGTCTCACGGAGAAGTACGGTTGGATGTCGCGCTGGCCGTTGGCTATGATAGTGGGCACCACCGCCGGATTGAACTTTGTGCGCTATTTGCGCTCGGACTTTGTTGTACAGGTGTCATCGACATTCATGCCGCTGTTGGGCGAGGATCCGCATAGATGGCAAGGCTTCGGCGCTTTCATCTCCAACCTGGATCTGTCCGCTACGGGACAACTGGCGGCGATCGTATCCAACTGGGTGATTTTCTTTGGAGTGATTTGCGGTATCATTTACTTCTATTTCTCCAAGGAGCATTCCGGCGCCTTCGGACGCGCGTCACGATTGGGTATCTGGATTTTGATGATTACTTTTGGCGCGTCGTTCGGCTACACGGTGATGGGTCGCATATCACTGTTGGTAGGGCGCATTACTTTTCTATTCAGAGATTGGCTGGAAATAATATCTTAAACGATTCTCTCATTAGATAGGGAGAAGCTTATGAAGCATAGATTCCTGATAGTTGGCCTGTTGTTGCTGTTCGGCCTGTCCTCAGTCTGGGCTCAGACAGAACCGCCTGAGGCGGATAGTATGGTGGTGGATTCCACTGAACTCTTCCCGGCGGCGGTCTCTGATGTACAGGTGGTAGACAAACCGAACGATCACGGTCATGCTGTCATCGTGACCTGGGAAACTTCGGCTGACGATGGCGGCGGCAAGAACAATGTGCTGCGTTACGAGATCTTCTACAGCACATCGTTCGACGGTCCTTTCGACAGCGTCGGCGCGGTGCCGGCCGGCACGGGTGAGTTCAGACACATCGGATCGAAAGAACCGTCGGACAGCGCGTTCGTACCTGACTACACCGACCTCTTCTACCAGATCGACGCTGTGACGGCTGATCCGACTATTCGTACCACCTCGGATGTCCTGGGTCCGGTGCAGTGTTCCGGTCAGTGGTTCAACACCGGCCGCGTTCCGGTGCTGGTGGCGGTGCTGATCTTCGGCCTGCTCACAGCGTTCTTCGTGCTCAGCGCGAAACGCGGCAAGAAACTGTACGT
>CBDUZQ010000278.1:0-3881 GCA_965371755.1 uncultured bacterium | reverse complement strand
TGAAGCAAGTGCAGGACATTATCGAGGTGGCCGTCGGCGGCAAACAACTGACCACGACCATTGAGGGTCGTGAACGCTACTCGGTCCGGGTGCGCTATCAGCGGGAGTTGCGCAACAGTATCGAAGCGCTTGAGAAGATTTTGATCGGAGCCCCCAACGGCACACAAATCCCGCTGGGGCAGTTGGCCGAAATAAAATTCCGGCGGGGACCGATGGTGATCAAATCCGAGGATACCTTCCTGGTCGGCTATGTCATTTTCGACAAGAAGCCGGGCTATGCGGAAGTGGAGGTTGTTGAGGCGGCGCAGAGTTTCCTCAATGGCAAAATCGCCGACCGTGAGTTGGACATCCCGGCCGGCGTCAGCTTCACCTTTGCCGGGAGCTATGAAAACCAGGTGCGCTCCGAGAAGAAACTGATGGTAGTGCTGCCGCTGGCTTTGTTGATCATTTTTCTCATTCTGTACTTTCAGTTCAAGAACGTTCCTACCGCTCTGCTGGTTTTCTCAGGTATCTTTGTGGCCTGGTCGGGTGGCTTTCTTATGCTATGGTTATATGGACAGGACTGGTTTCTGAACTTCTCGTGGTTCGGTATGGAATGGCGCGAGGTGTTCCAGGTGCGCGCCTACAATCTATCGGTAGCGGTTTGGGTGGGGTTCCTGGCGCTGTTCGGCATTGCCAGCGACGATGGTGTAATCATCTCGACTTACCTAAACCAGATTTTCGCCGAGAAGAAGCCGGACAGTATCGAGCGAATCCGCGAAGCCACGATCCTGGCCGGCAAGCGACGCATTCGTCCGGCCTTGATGACGGCCGGCACCACTATCCTGGCTCTCATCCCGGTACTCACGTCGACCGGCCGCGGAGCCGACATCATGGTATCGATGGCTATCCCGTCCTTCGGTGGCATGACGGTGGTGTTGATCACGGTCTTTCTGGTGCCCACGCTATATTGCGCTGTTGCGGAACGGCGACTGAAACACTCGGTCCGGTAGGGCCTGCGTTCGCAGGTCGACATCAATTCCCCGCACCGTGTTCTCAGGGTTGCTTCTGTCGGGTGAATCAGCTATCTTGTAGTTATCTATGCGACTATGCCTATTGACATACGTCCTCGTCGCTCTGTCCGTGGGATCGTTCCTGTGCAGCACAGCTTGCGGCGCCGAGAGGTTGCAGATTGAGTCTTCCGACACTCCGGAGTTGTTACCGTACTCCTTTGTAGTAGAGCATTCCAGCGACTGGGGGGTCCGTAAGAGACCGGTCGGGAACCAGGTCCAGGTGCTGAAACCGCAGCGTGGTCCGTCCGACACAGCGTTTTATATTCATGCTTTCAACAGCGACCTCAATCGCGACGATCCGGCCGTGTTCAGCCTGGAGATGTTCACCCCAAAGCTGGTGGTTGACTGGGATCCATTCCGCTTAACGCTGACCAACTTCAACTTCTACCATGACAGCGCCTCGGGCGCCAAGGGGATTGTCGGCGCTGGTTATCGCAATGATTCGGCCTTTGCGGTGGTTGGTATTCCCGGTGCCGATCATCATGACTTCGTATTTCTGGCCACCGGGGTTGATCATACTGGTGACGGACGATGGGAAGGCAGCGTTGCCTACTTATTGACCGATGATTACGACTACGACGGGCACGATGAGGTTTTCTTGTGGGTCGGACCGGGTCGTGATCTCAAGCCGAGAGTGCTGCTCTGCCTGGAACCGGACACTCGACGGATCGAATGGTCGTTGCCGGTGGCGGGCGCGATATCGACGCCCAGTTTCCACAGTTGTCGCGATTCTGTCAACCCGGCGGTGATCCTGGCTACCTACAATCTCAAGAATGGTGTCGCCGATGAGAACTTCGACGACAACTTCTGCTGGTTGGCAAAAGTGAACAATCGCGGACAGATTGTACACCAGCGGATTATCTCTGAAGAACACGGCGGCAAGGGAATCTGGCCGGGTGAACGCGACGGCCTGTTCTACGTTTTTCATGCTCTTCCGATGGTGCTTCCGGCCGACAGTGGAAGTCTGCCGCCACAGAGATACCAGTTGTCCAGGATGGACTCTGATTTCCATTTGATTGGGTCGGTAGATGTAGCCGACCGCATAGTCAGCGCCTGGTGGGACGACTACGGAATCGATAATGCTCGCTGTTTCCACACCCTTTCTTCCCGAGGCGTCGTCAGAATTTTCGACACCACGCTTGGATTGCTGGCTGAATCCAATGAGACGAATTTGCAGCGTTTTGTCGATACGATCCGACTGGTTGGTCAGGACCGCCCGGCTTACTTCTTTCGCAGCGGCGGCGGAATGGCCATCTATACCCATCAGTTCGAGCAATTGGGCAGCATTGGCGAGCGTTTTGTCAACATTCATCCGTTAGTGCTTGATAATCAGGGCAATGTCAGCCACTTTGTGGCCACGCGCAACAACTTTAACCAGATGTTTGTCGTTAAACACCGCTCCTTTCCCGATTATGCTCGCTTTCTGTTCTGGCACTACCATGACTTTGTGCTTGGATCGCTCGTCCTCTTGATTCTGGCCCTGGTAACGCTGAATGCCTTGCGGCACCGGTCGGTGCGTCGGCTGGCACTCAGCGAAGAACGACTGCACGACTTCTTTGAAAACAGTCAGGATGCTTTCTACCGGTCTGACAAGGAAGGACGTTTTGTCTGGGGTTCACAGGCAGCGGTCGAGATACTGGGATACGACAAAATAGAGGATTTGGTTGGCAACCTGATTGCTGATTTCTATGCCGATCCCCTGAAACGCCAATACCTGCTTGAGCAACTCCAAAACACCGGAAAGGTAACCGATTACGAAGTGGAACTCCGCCGGCGCGACGGCTCCACGGTAATTGTCAGTGCCAACTCAGCTTTCTACCGGGATAAGTCTGGTGAGATCGCCGGTGTGGAAGGTGTGTTCCGCGACATCTCCGAGCGCAAGCGAGCCGAACAGAAGCTGGCCAAAAGCGAGGGTCGTTATCGCAGTCTGGTCGAAAGTGCGCAAGAAGCGATTTTCAGTGTCGACCGGGATGGACAGTTCTTGTTCATGAACCAGGTGGCAGCCACCCGCCTCGGTGGGAAGCCGTCCGACTTCGAAGGCAAAACGATGTGGGACCTGTTCCCCAGGCAGATTGCAGATTCGCAAATGGCTACTATCAAAGAGGTGTTCTCCAGCGGCGAAGGAGTCATCAACGAGACGATGACGGAGTTGCAGGGGCGGCAATATCGTTACCTGACCAGTATCCAGCCAATTATGGATGAGTCCGGCCGCATTGATGCGGTGACGGCTATTGCCCATGACATCACCGAGTTGGTTGAGACCAAACGGGACCTCGAAAGCGAGCGGCACTTTGTACACTCCCTGCTCGACACGGCTAATAGCCTGATTGTCTGTCTGGACAATCAGGCAAGGATTACGGTGTTCAACAAAGAGTGCGAGGAGGTCACTGGATACTCCCGCGAGGAAGTGATCGGCCAACGGTGGCCGGAGACCTTCCTGCCTGAAGAGAATCGACGCGAAGTGCTTGACGACTTTGCCGAATGGGTCAGGCAGCATCCCCGCGACACGTACGAGAGGCCTATCAGGACGAAGTCCGGCGAGATGAGGACGATTCTGTGGTCCAACTCGGTATTGTTCTACCCGGATTCCAGCGAGTTGACAGCCATCGCGGTCGGTCAGGACATCACCGAAAAGAAGATGGCTGAAGATGCCCTGAGGGAGAGTGAACAGCGGCTTGCCTCCCTGACCGAGTCGGCCCTGGATGGTATCCTGGCTCTCGACCTCCACACCCACGGATTTCTATACACCAACCCGGCTATGTATCGGTTGTTGGGGTATTCAAGAGAGGAGTTACTGAAGCTTGGTGTCGAGGATATCTATCCACGCAA
>CBDUZQ010000277.1:0-3882 GCA_965371755.1 uncultured bacterium | reverse complement strand
CACATACTGAACCGTCGCATAGTCGTGTTGGCGCGGTCATAGGGGAGCGATTCTACGATGGAGTAACGCGGTCCGCAGTTGGTGCAGTTTGTAAACGGGTATCGGTAGCGACGGTTGGCAGGATCGAAGATTTCCTCCCGGCATTCCCGGCAGGTTGCGATGTCCGGAAGGATCACGGCGTCAGTTTCGCCGTTGCGGTCACTCTCCCGAACGCTGAAATCCGAATAACCGACAGGCGTAAGGTTGTCAGCTTTTATGTCATCAATATGGGCCAGAGACGGTTGTTCAGCTACGACGCGATCGAGGAACTGTCGGAGTCTGTTCTTGTCACCCTCAAGTTCAATCTGTACCCCTCCCAGTGAGTTCCTGACCCAGCCGTTGAGATCGAGGTCGTTGGCCAGTCGATAGATAAACGGACGGAAACCGACGCCCTGTACCGTTCCTGTGATGCCGAGACGCAGTCGTGAGGGCTGATCGATCTCGGTTACATTAGCAACCTTTGGCGCCAAAAGTCCTTCACCCTTCTGCCACTTCGACGCTATCCAGAATTATGTCCTGAGCATGAGGGTCAAAGTTGTCCTGAAGAACCTCGACCTCGAGCCTCGCGCCTTCCGCTACCGTGCCGGCCACGGCAATATCGAAATGTTCGCGGAGGTGGTCGGGCGAGATCTGGGCCAGGGCCCCAAGTTTCACTTTCACACCGATCACTTTGTCGGCTCCGTTTTCTTCAGCGATGGTTTTGACCTTGCTCAGCAGGTCCTTTAGTAGTGAAGATTCATGCATTGTCATCACCTGTCACTTTGTGCCTGGTCAGACTGTCGATATCCTCAACGATACGTTCAATGATCTTGTTGGCGCCTTGCCGGACCTGCGGGGTCAGGTCGATACCGGCTGAGAAACTCTTACCCTCAATGCCGTACACTATCAATCCGCGGGGAAGTCGACTAAGAACCCTGGCCAGTTCGATGACCTCGTTGACGGAAATCGAATGAGTCGACAACCCTGAGAATAAGTTGGAGGGGATAGACTCGCACAGGGCATCGAAGTGATACATCGTACCCGGAGGGGCTCCGGAGGAAGCGCAGTCAATCACAAAAGTATGGTCCGAATCGGCCCAGGCATCGATAAGAGCAAAGCCGTCGCCGATTCCCTCAATAACTCTCACGCCGCTGAGGGCAAGGCTCTCAATCTGCCTGGCGACATACAGGCCGATCCCATCATCCGACCGGTAGGCGTTGCCGATGCCGACCACCGTTATGGCGTAATCTTCCACTGAGCGTGTCCTTTCTCAATCCCGCTTGATATCGAGTTTGAGGAAATGGCACGAACAGGAGATACAGGGATCGTAGTTGCGTATCACCTGCTCACACTGCCAGGTGAGTTTCTCATCCGTCAGATCAAGGTTCTTCTGCACGAACTGACGAAGGTCTACTTCCATGGCCTTCTGGTTCTGCGACGTGGGAGGAATGATTCTGGCATCTTTGATGATCCCGGCGTCGTCGATCTCATAGCGATGGTAGAGCAGTCCCCGCGGCGCCTCAGTGCATCCGTGCCCGACCCCGGCCTTAGGTGGCACTTCAACATATGGTTTGTCAGGAGCTTTGTACGCCTTAATGATCCTCAACGCTTCGTGGCAGGCGAACACCGTCTCCACACTCCGCACGATGATACTCTTGAATGGGTTCGTGCAAACTTCGGACAGCCCGGCTTCCTTAGCTGCTTTTTGCGCCACCTCCGGCAATCGGTCGAAATTGTTGCAGTACCGAGCCATTGGTCCGGCCAGGTAGTCGTCTCGCTCTTTGACTTTCGCCTGCAATGAGGTCGAATGCGGTACGTGGATCTCCTCAAAAGTGTCCAGGAACTGGTCGGTACTGATGTCGATCCCCTTGTTGGAAACTATCCTGCCTTCGGTGATAGGGTACTCGTCAGGATGTCGCAAGGATACAAACTCATAGTCTCTCTCGAACTCGGGGAAGGGCAGGGTGGAGGTAAAGCGGACCGTTTCAAGCGACGCTTCCAGCGCCCACTCGAGCGGCTCGACGAATCGGAGAATATCCTCTTTCGTCGGGACTTTGTAGAATCCCCCAACGCGCGGGTTCACCGAGTGTATCTCTCGACCGCCAAGGAGCACCATCAACTCGTTACCGATTTTCTTGAGCTTCAGGCCCTGACTGACGACATCCGGGTGGTCTTTGGCCATCGTTATAGCATCTTCGTAACCCAGAAAGTCGGGGGCATGGAGCATGTAGATATGAAGCGCGTGCGATTCAATCCATTCACCGCAGTAGATGAGTCTGCGCAAGTCTCGGAGCGGTCCCGCAACGGTGACACCGCAGACTGATTCCATCGCCTGCGACGAACTCATCTGGTAAGCGATCGGACAGATGCCGCAGATACGAGCCGTGATGTCAGGTGCTTCGGTGAATTTCCGACCGCGCAGTAAGGCTTCGAAGAATCGCGGAGGCTCGAAGATATTGAAGCGGACATCGGCAACCGCGTTGTCCTTAATCCTGACGTAGAGCCCGCCCTCTCCTTCCACACGAGCCAGGTAGTCAACCTTGATGGTTCTACTTTTCATGCGCCTCGCTCTCCTTTCGGAACGGCTCCGCATAGGCATTGAACCCCCGGAACATTCTGACAATATCGTCTGACGGAACCTGCAACCGTTCAAACCAGGCGGCCAGCGATTTGGTATTCGGGCTTTCCATGGGACCGAAGCATCCGAAGCAGCCCCGGTTATAGGACGGGCAAAGGGCGCCGCAGCCCATCTGCGTGACCGGTCCCAGGCAGGGAGTCCCGCTGGATACCATCACGCAGACGTTCCCCTTCATTTTGCATTCCATACAAACGCTGTGGGTGCCGATGTTCGGTTTGCGGCCGTTGAGAGTAGCGCTGATGAATTCCACCAGTTGGTACTTGTTGATCGGGCAACCGCGCAGTTCGAAATCGACCGACACATGGTCGGCGATGGGAGTCGACTTGTTAAGCGTTTTGATATAAGCAGGGTTGGCATACACGATGGAAACGAAATCGTTCACGTCGGCGAAATTGCGTAGCGCCTGAATCCCTCCGGCGGTGGCACAGGCGCCTATTGTCACCAGACACTTCGACATCCTGCGAATCTTATGGATCCGCTCTGCATCGTGCGGCGTGGTGATGGACCCTTCCACCAGAGAGATATCGTACGGTCCTTTCATTACCGCCCGGGACGCCTCAGGGAAATTCGCAATAGTGACTTCCTCGGCTATGGCCAGCAACTCATCTTCGCAATCCAGCAGGGATAGTTGACAGCCGTCACAGGAGGCGAACTTCCACACGGCCAGTTTTGGTTTTTTCACAGTCGTCATGCTACATTTCCCGCCTTGTGAAAACGCTCCACATCTTGTCGAGCCTGTAGATCGGACCATCTTTGCACACGAAGCTGCTTCCGATCTGGCAGTGGCCACAAAGACCGACGCCGCATTTCATGTTGCGCTCCATAGATATGTACATGCGATCATGCTGGATACCCTGCTTCTCCAGTTCCAGGGCGGTGAATCGCATCATAATTTCCGGTCCACACACCATGGCTATGCTGTGCTCTGGATCAAAAGCAGCTCGCTCAATAAGCGTTGTTACCACCCCGACATTGCCACGCCACGAACCGGTGGCGCGATCGACCGTGAGCTGGATATCCAGATCGAAACGCGACCGCCATTTCTCCAAATCCTTCCGAAAAAGGATGTCCTCGGGCGTGCGTGCCCCATATAACAGGACGAGACGGCCATATTTCTCACGGTTCGCCAGCAGGTAGTAGACCACTGGGCGCAACGGCGCCAGCCCTATACCGCCTGTTACCAGGACAACATCACTGCCGATAGCCTGCTCCACCGGCCAACTCGT
>CBDUZQ010000276.1:0-3886 GCA_965371755.1 uncultured bacterium | reverse complement strand
ATGTCATGAAACGAAAAATGAAGTTCTTTGGGAGTACATTAATAGTACTATTTGCCGCGATGAGCTTTTTCCTTTGGGGACAGTATAACGGTCAGGCAGGAAACGGCATCGAGATGGTAAAGAAGGCGGAAGCGGCCGGCGGAGAAGTCACCAACCCGGTCGGCACCGCACCGGACCGCTACGTCTACTACCCCGGCACCGAGGAGCTTGGAAAGGATGAGATACGCCTTGTCGCACTCGGCACGGGGATGCCACTGGCGCGCAGATCCCAGGCGGCCACCTGTTGGCTGGTCGAGGTGGGCAACGGGGACAAGTTCCTGTTCGATATCGGCACCGGTGCCAATGCGAACCTGTCGGCCCTGATGATTCCCTTTGATTTTCTCAGAAAAGTGTTTCTCACCCACCTGCACACGGACCACTGGGGCGACCTTCCCGGACTCTGGGCGGGAGGATGGACAGCCGGAAGGACCAAGGCCCTGGAGATCTGGGGTCCAACCGGCGCCCGGGAGGACATGGGGACAAAGTATGCCCTCGAGCATTTTCTCAAGGCATACAACTGGGACAACATGACCCGTTTGGCGAATCTGAACTCCAGACCGGGTAAAATCATCGTGCACGAGTTCGACTTCAAGGGTGAAAACCAGATAGTCTACCAGGAGAATGGCGTCACCATCAGATCCTGGCCGGCCATTCATGCAGGCGACGGTTCGGTCAGTTTTTCCCTGGAGTACGCGGGCATGAAAATCGTCATCGGCGGGGACTCCATGCCCAACACCTGGTACCGGAAATACGCCGTGGATGCGGATGTGGCCATCCATGAGTGCTTCATGACGCCCGAGCTTCTGGTCAAACTTTACAACCAGGCGCCCAAGACCGCCCTGGGTGTGGGAACCTATGTGCATACCTCACCCCAGGCCTTCGGCAAAATCATGAGCACCATCAAACCCAAGCATGCCATCGCATACCATTTCTTCAACGAACCAGACACACGCTTTCAGTTGTATGAATTGATTCGGCAGACCTATGACGGGCCGCTTACCATGGCGGAAGACATGCTGGCCTGGAACATCACCAAGGACAACATCAAGGTGCGCAAGATCGTCTCAGATGATGACGCCTGGAGCGTGGTTGGTCCCAATGCGCCGCAGCCTCCGGACCGTACGGTTCCCGATCAGCTCTCCAAGTGGTCGTTGGACCATCGCTGGGATGTCAGTGACGTGATGACAAAAATGATCAAGGAGTTCAAAGAGAAGTATAAAATGAAGTAAGGGTGTAATTCCCTGGCAAAAACGTTAGCTGGCCAAAGAGGAACACGTCACAAGATGAAGTGATGCACTCCATCATCATCAATCAACTCAAGAAAAGGAGGATTCACCTTGAAGAAGAACCTGAAACAACTCGAAAGCACTATTCTCGCCCTTTTGACGGCATTGGTATTCATCAGCGGTAGTGCTCAGGCACAAAGTGACAAGCCGAATATCATCCTGCTTGTCTCAGACGATACCGGGTACGGGGATCTTGGCCCCTATGGCGGTGGCGAAGGGCGCGGCATGCCGACACCCAATATTGACCGCCTGGCTGCTGAGGGCATGACTCTATTCTCTTTTTATGCCCAACCAAGTTGCACGCCCGGCCGCGCTGCCATGCAGACCGGGCGCATTCCCAACCGTAGCGGCATGACTACTGTCGCCTTCCAGGGCCAGGGTGGAGGTCTGCCCGCCGCGGAGTGGACGCTTGCCTCAGTTCTGAAAACAGCCGGCTACCAGACGTTCTTCACCGGTAAGTGGCATATGGGCGAAGCCGACTACGCGCTGCCAAATGCTCAGGGTTATGACGAGATGAAGTATGTCGGACTCTACCATCTCAACGCGTATACCTATGCCGATCCGACCTGGTTCCCTGATATGCCTGATGATTTGCGCGCCATGTTCAAAAAAGTGACCCAAGGTGCGTTATCTGGCAAGGCGGGTGAAACAGCGAAGGAGGACTTCAAGATCAACGGGCAGTATGTCGACAAACCTGACTCGAGTACTGCCGATTACCCGACCGGCGTCGTCGGTATTCCCTACTTCGACGGGTATGTGGAAAAGGCGTCACTCGACTACCTTGACCGGGCCGCCAAGTCCGACAAGCCGTTCTTCATGAGCATCAATTTCATGAAGGTGCATCAGCCGAACATGCCACACCCCGACTATGAACATAAATCGCTGTCCAAGAGCAAATATGCCGACTCGGTCGTGGAGCTCGACTCGCGTATCGGACGCATCATGGACAAGCTGCGTTCACTCGGCCTGGACAAGAATACGCTGGTCATTTACACCACCGACAACGGCGCCTGGCAGGACGTTTATCCCGATGCCGGCTATACACCGTTTCGAGGCACCAAGGGTACGGTTCGAGAAGGCGGTAACCGGGTCCCAGCAATCGCCTGGTGGCCCGGTAAGATCAAGGTCGGGTCGAAGAACCACGATATCCTTGGCGGACTCGACCTGATGGCGACCTTCGCCGCCGTCGGTGGCGCCAAGCTGCCGGAAAATGATCGCGAGGGCCAGCCGATCATCTTCGACAGCTACGACATGTCGCCGGTTCTGTTCGGCACCGGCAAATCCGAACGCGATACGTGGTTCTATTACACCGAGAACGAGCTGTCACCCGGTGCGGCGAGAGTAGGCAACTATAAGGCGCTATTCAATCTTCGAGGTGACAACGGTCAGGCCACCGGCGGGCTGGCCGTTGACTCCAACCTCGGCTGGAAAGGTGCTGAGAAGTACGTGGCCACGGTGCCTCAGGTCTTCGACCTCTGGCAGGATCCCCAGGAACGCTATGACATCTTCATGAACAACTACACCGAGAGAACCTGGACGCTGGTCACAATCAGCCAGGCGATCGAGAAGAAGATGAAGACCTACATAGAGTATCCTCCCCGCAAGCCGCAGAGCGAAACCTACACAGGTCCGATCACGCTGTCGCAGTATATGCGTTTCCAGCACATCCGCAAACAGCTCCAGAAGCAGGGATTCAAGATTCCCCTGCCAACGGGGAATTGACGCAAGCATTGAGGCAGAAGAGCGCTGACGTATGACGGATGCTCGTCAGCTAACAAGGCGCTGCACCTGACCACCAAAAGCGACGTTTCGCTACGCTACACTCTGTTTTTGGCGGGGGCTGAGCATGGCGTTCATTGGCAAACCCGGAACGAACACGAACGAAAGCATTCGAGAGCTTTTCGAACAGGCATTGCCAGATGCGAACACCCAAGGACACGAAGGCTACCTGGTTAAGAACCTGCGTGCCTTCAATGTCGTATTCGGCTGAGGATTGATAATGAATAAAATTGTTTGTTTCATTATTTCGATTGTTAGCTTCCTCTTTATTGTTCGCACTCCAGCGATTGCCGACTGGATTAATCTCTCCGGAGCTCAGAATGCCCCCAATATCGCCGAAATCTATATCAATGACGATCACGTTAAGATTGAGATCGAGATCTTCGTAAAGGACCTGGTAACATTTGACCGGCTCATTCCTGATAAATTCTTTGCCGGGACCAAGATTAAAAGGGCTCCGCTTGAAGAACGCATGCAGCAGTTTTCTAACGAGGACCTGCAGGTCATTACGGAAAATAGGCAGAAGCTTCAGGCCACTCTGAAACTAATCGAGCCGCGCTTTCGCAGGCAACGGCCGATGCCGGTACCCTGGAAGATCAGCCCTTACACGGGCCAACCTATCCCGGGACCGCCGAAGGACAACCGCGTGCTTTTTGCCGAGCTGTTCTATCCCTTCACGCAGAAACCCAAATCATTGACCATCATTCCACCGCTTGATGAAGACGGTAAGATCAGTAAAGTGCCGATCGGTTTCATGACCTACCACAAGGGGGCGCCGCTGC
>CBDUZQ010000275.1:0-3895 GCA_965371755.1 uncultured bacterium | reverse complement strand
ACTATCAAGCGAATCATCAAGGTAAAGATGGCGCACAAGAAAGCAGTGCTTGAGATCAACTACCACATGCTCGACGAGGGACGCAAGCTGGCGCTGAAGACTCTGGGGAAAAAGGCAAAAGCATGAACCACGATCTGGACAAACTACCTGAGATTTACGAACGGTACCCCAGGACACCACAGTCACTGATTGCGGTGCTGCAGGACATTCAGAAAGAATTCCACTTCCTGCCGCGTGAGGCGCTCAAAAGAACGGCTGAAGAGTTGAACGTGCCGTTGTCGAAGGTTTTTTCGGTATCAACTTTCTACAATGCCTTCAGCCTCAATCCACGGGGTGAGAGAATCGTCCGCGTTTGCGTCGGCACCACCTGTCATATTCGGGGCGCCAAGCTGATTCAGGAACAACTCGAGAATCATCTGAAGATCAAGGCGGGTGAGACTACAGAAGACATGAAATTCACTCTTGAGGTCGTCGCCTGTGTCGGCGCTTGCGCCATGGCGCCGGTGGTGGCGGTCGACGAAACTTACCACGGCGGCGTGACTGTGGCCAGTTGCAGGAAGCTGGTCAAAAAAAGCAAGAAGGGCAAGAAGAGCTGATATGCGCATCGAGACGCCACAACAATTGACCAGGCTGCGCAAGGATTGCCTGACTCGGTTCAACCGCCATCCACAGAAGATTCATGTTTGTTGCGGACCGGGCTGCCTGGCCAACGGAGCACAAAAAGTCAGCGATGAACTCAAGAAAGTCATCAAGAAGAAACGGCTCAAAGGTTTCTCGGTCGACGCTCTCAAGGAAACCGGCTGCCACGGTTTCTGTGAACAGGGACCGCTGGTCGTGGTGGAACCAGCTGGGACATTCTACACCCGGGTGAAGGTCAAGGACGTCGAAGAGATTATCGACAAGACCATTCGCCGTCAGGAAGTCCTGGAGCGTCTTCTGTTCACCGATCCTAAGACCGGTGAGAAGATCGAGAACTATCGTGATATCCCGTTTTATGCCAGGCAACAACGGATCGCACTGCGCAATATTGGCCAGATCAGCCAGTGCGACATCGACGAGTATATTGCTGTCGGGGGTTACCAGGCGTTGGCCAAGGCACTGAAGAAGATGTCACCGAAGGATGTGATCGACGAAGTCACCACCTCCGGCTTGCGAGGTCGCGGCGGGGCTGGGTTCCCAGCCGGTCGCAAATGGTCGACCTGCGCCAAAGCCGATGACTCTCCGCATTACGTAATCTGCAATGGTGACGAGGGCGACCCCGGCGCGTTCATGGATCGCGCTATCATGGAGGGCGACCCGCACTCGGTGATCGAGGGGATGATTATCGCCGCTTACGCCGTCGGCGCCCACGAAGGATACATCTACGTACGCGAGGAGTATCCGTTGGCGGTAGTCAATCTGCAGAAAGCCATCGAGCAGGCGCACGAGTACGGGCTACTCGGCAAAGGCATTCTGGGAACCGATTTTGAATTCAACGTTGATGTCAGCCGAGGCGGCGGCGCTTTCGTTTGCGGCGAGTCGTCGGCGCTGATGAAGTCGATAGCCGGTGAGGTCGGTGAACCGCGCGCCAAGTATGTTCGTTCGGTGCTGAAGGGGCTGCATGATAAGCCCACGGTGCTGAACAATGTCGAGAGTTACGCTAACGTACCGGTGATAATCGATAGGGGTGGCAAATGGTTCAGCGCTATCGGCACCAAGAGGAGCACCGGCACCAAGGCGTTTTCACTTGTCGGCAAGGTGCGCAACACCGGTTTGATCGAAGTGCCGATGGGCACCACCCTGCGCGAGATCATCTACGACATCGGCGGCGGCATTCAGAATGATCGCCCCTTCAAGGCGGTACAGACCGGTGGACCCTCGGGCGGATGTTTGCCGGAATCCAAGTTGGATCTGCCCGTTGATTTCGATACCCTGACCGAAGCCGGTTCGATGATGGGTTCCGGCGGCATGATCGTTCTGGACGACCACACCTGCGTGGTCGACCTGGCAAAATACTTCCTGGCTTTCCTGGTCGATGAATCATGCGGCAAGTGCGTCCCGTGCCGCGAAGGACTCTACCAGTTGTACGGGCTGGCTGTGGCCATCAGCGAGGGTCGCGGCACCGAGGCCGACCTCGACAAGATGGAGAAGCTCTCGGACACGATCGTGATCAGTTCGTTGTGCGGTCTCGGGAAGTCCGGACCCAATCCGTTCCTGAGCACGGTCCAGTATTTCCGCGATGAATACTTGACCCATATCAGAGATAAGAAGTGCCCGGCCGGCGTGTGCCGCGAGTTGATAAGGTACGAAGTTGATCCCAAGACGTGCGACGGCTGTATGGCCTGCATTACCGCCTGCGCCCAGAACGCCATCACCGGCAAGAAAAAGGAAGTGCACACGATAGATCAGGACGCCTGTGACAAATGCGGCGCCTGCTTAGCTGTGTGCAAGCGCGACGCTATCCTGGTGCTTTAGGAGTGACTTGATGGTATCATTGACGATAAATGGAAGAGTCGTTCAGGCCAACAAAGGTGAGATGCTGCTGACTGTAACCCGTCGGGAAGGAATCGATATCCCGGCGCTGTGCCATCACGATGCCGTCGAACCGTTCGGCGCCTGTCGGCTCTGCATGGTGGAAATCACCAAGGCCGAATGGGACGGCTGGACGAACTACGTGGCTGCCTGTCTTTACCCGGTCGAGGATGGTCTGATTGTTCAGACACACTCATCGAAAGTGAACGAACTACGCCGGACGGTGCTTGATCTGCTCCTGGCCCGCTGTCCCAACTCACCGGAGATCCGTCAGCTCGCGGCCGAGTACGGCGTCACACAAACGGCGTACGAAGAGATCCCCGACGCCGACAACTGCATCCTGTGCGGGTTGTGCACGCGCGTTTGCGAACGGCTCGGATTCAAGGCTATATCCACAGTCGGACGTGGCCACGAAAAAGTAGTAGCGCCGCCTTTGAAGGAAGCGCCGCCTGATTGCGTCGGTTGCCTCAGTTGTGCGCAGGTCTGTCCCACCAATGTGATCGAGTACAAAGACGAGGGAAATAAGCGCACGATCTGGAACAAGTCATTTGAGTTGATTGCGTGCAAGGAGTGCGGCAAACAGATTATCACGCGCGACTTCGCCAAGGCCTTGAGCGCCCAAAGAGACATCCCGGAAGACTACTTCGAGATGTGCGATGAGTGTCACCGCAGGGAACTGTCGGTGAAGATGGGATCGATCGTCTCGTGGTCGCGGGAGGCGGCATCATGAAGCAAAGATTGATCGTCACGCCGGATCTGTGCACGGGTTGCCGCACCTGTGAGTTGGCTTGTGCATTCGCCCATGCGGTCAAGGGCAAGCCGGGCCGCAGTCGCATCTATCCTCTGCCGACCGGGAAACATGAGATGTGGACGCCGGTCGTCTGTTTGCACTGCGACGATCCTGCTTGTGCGAAATCGTGTCTAGTCGACGCCATCACGCGCAACGAAGAAACCGGCGCTATGGAGCTTGACAATGACAAATGTGTCAAGTGCATGGCATGCGTGGCTGCTTGTCCGTTTGGCTGTTCGCTTCACGACGCTCAGCACGATCTGGTGGTCAAGTGCGACCTGTGCGGCGGTGATCCGGTCTGCGCCCACTTCTGCCCCACCAAGGCTCTTTGCAATCGCCCCGTGACACCTACCAGGCGCAAAGCGCTAGTGTGATAAATCACTCTTTCGCGCTTCGCGCGTGCTATCAACACACTATCATGGATTGCACAGCAACGGTGCCAGAATCGCAAGGATCCTGACCTACGAAGAATCATCACAGCGATGGTCCCCCGCGTCACGGGGGCAAGAGGTACGTCAATGTGGTGGTCGAGTCTTCAGACTCGGCCGCTTTCTTTTGGCAACAAAAACCCGCCGAGTCTGAAGACTCAGCGGG
>CBDUZQ010000274.1:0-3918 GCA_965371755.1 uncultured bacterium | reverse complement strand
GTCCCGGCGAGCAACTGAAGGTAACGTTTGTGGGGGCGAAACTGGGGCCGCTGACCCTTGATATTGATCCGCAGGGACGGATCGTACACCAGACACTGGGCGTTTTTGATCTTGCCAACCGCACGCTCGCCGAGGCGCAAACTCTGCTCAGGGAGGCGCTGGTTAATCATTACAAAGCGGAGCGAATTGAGATCTCCGTTTTGGAACCGAGGCGAGTAGCTGTTCGGGTAAGTGGCGCCGTGAGCCGACCGGGAGTGTACAAAGGTTTCACCTCTCACCGTGTCTCGGAGATCATTGAGCTGGCCGGCGGGGTTTTGTTTCACGGCACGACGCGTCGGATAGAATTCAGCGGTGGTCCTAAGCCACTGATCGTCGACCTCGACCGAGCTACCTACCTCGGCGACAATTCCGCCAACCCCTGTCTGTACGCCGGGCACAATATTCATGTCCCCAGCAAGACGGCTGACCGGGTGCAGGTGATTGGCGAGGTCAACCGACCGAGGGAGATAGAACTGGCGGCGGGAGATGATATCATGACCTTGTTGGCTTTGGCCGGCGGCGCCAGAAGCAGCGCCGACCTGACGAATATCCTGCTCACCAATCGCCCGGGAAAAGTGGACACCGAATCGTACTCTCCACATGACGGCGACATTATTTTAGTACCATCCCGGGCCGTGTCGTCCGACGATGAACGGCTTCTCATCTTCGGCGCGGTCGGACGGCCGGGTACGTATCCGTACGAATCCGATGCCACCGTCGGCCATCTGATCGAGCAAGCCGGGGGGTTTGACGATGATGCCGGCCGTGGCCTGGTGACGCTGTTTCGCCGCGCGCATTCCGACGAATGGGGCCGCACCACCGAGCGTCGGTATCCGATCACCAGTGCCGTTGGAGCCGACGGCAACATTTTGTCTATGACCTTGCTGCCGGGAGATTCGATCTATGTCCCGTTCAACGTAGGTTACGTCAAGGTCTCCGGCGAGGTCCTGAATGCCGGACGGTATCCGTTCATGGAGGACAAGGATGCGATGTTCTATGTTATGACCGCCGGTGGGTTTCTGCCCAAGGCTGACAAGAACAGGATTTCGATTTATAACCGCATCGCCAGGACAACCGCCGAATTCTCGATCGGTGTCCTGGTGCACGACGGCGATGAACTCATCGTGAATCTCCGGGAGGAACTGCGATGAGTCAGACAGGTTCAACCAATCTGTGGCTGCTGCTGGAAGTGTTAGCTAAGCGGCGCGGTCTGATACTGACGGTGACGATTCTGCTAACGCTGGCTGCGGTGGTGATATCTTTGCTGCTTCCGAAGTACTATAAGGCAGAGGCGCTTTTGCTGCCTCCCAAGGATGTCAGTATTCCGGTGGCCGGGCTGGGACGTATCTCCGAGGTGGTATCGGTGACCAAAGGTTTGAACCTGCCGGTTCTGGTGACAACTTCCGATGTCTACCGCCGCATGCTCATGAGCCGCCGTATTACGGATCATGTGATCGACCAGTTCCAGCTTGTTGATCGTTACGGCGCTCGCAACCGTGATGAGGCTTACCTGAACCTGATGGAAACCGCCGAGATCACTGTCACCAGTGAGGGGTTGTTATCGGTGACGGTGGAGGATCGTGACCCGACGGTAGCTGCCGACATGGTGAACAGCTTTGTGGATCGACTCGATGTGGTCAATCGCGAGATTGCCAGTTCGCGCGCTCGTCAGAACCGCGCCTTTATCGAGGAGCGTTTGGTCCAGGTCTCCGAGGAGCTCGACTCGGCGCGTAGTGAGTTTGAAGCTTTCCAGATGAAGCACAAGGCAGTGGACTTTGCCCAGCAGACCAAACTCGCGGTGGAACAGGCAATCGAACTCAAAATCAAGTTAGGCGAGACCGATCTGGAACTGGCCATCCTCCAGAACAAGTTAGGCGAAGACAATACCGAACTATTGGAACTCAAGCGGCGTCGCAGCCTCGTGGCCAACCAACTGGAGCAACTGGAGCGGACCAATCAGGATTCATCATTCTTTTCCCTGCCGATAGCTTCCATCCCTGCCCTGAAAGGACAGTACGACGAGTTGTACGCTCGGGTTCGCGTCAACGAGGGATTGTACACAACGCTGCTGGGACAGTTGGAGCAGGCCAAGATACAAGAGAATGAGGAACTGCCGACCATCACCGTTCTCGACCGAGCCGAGCCGCCCCAGATGCGCAGTCGGCCGAAACGAACAATTATCGTGGTGTTGGCTTTCGGCGTTTCTCTGGTCTTATCGATTCTGATGGCCGCCTGGCTGGAGTACTTGATTCGCCTGCAGAAGACAAGCCCGGAAGATTACGATCGCGTGCAGATGTTCATCGGCGCTTTTCTTGGCTGGCTGCCGGGCGTCAAGAAAGCACGTAAGTCCTGAACATGAAAGCCGAGTACAAGACGACATGAAGAATATAGCCATCGCCGGTGTCGGCGCCTGGGGAAGAAACCTACTTCGCAACTTCCGTAGCCTGGCCGGTGATCGCCTGGTGCTCGCCTGCGACGGCGACAAGAAGCGGCGGGAGTATATACATCAGACCTATCCCGGTTTACAAACAACCTCCGATTACGACGACATTATCAAGCGCGACGACATCGAGGCAGTGATTCTGGCCACACCGCCCGCAGCCCATTTCGATCTGGCCATGGCTGCCATTAAGGCGGACAAAGATGTCTTCGTGGAGAAGCCGCTGGTGTTGTCAGTGGCGGAAGGCGCTAAGCTGGTCGAAGAAGCCGAGAAACGCAAGCGGGTGCTGATGGTCGGTCACATCATGGTTTACCATCCGGCCACCCTCTTTCTCAAAGAACAGATCGACCAGGGGGAACTCGGACGGATCTACTATCTCTATGCCAGTCGCGTGAACCTGGGTAAGGTGCGTAACATAGAAAACGCTCTGTGGTCATTCGCACCGCATGACATTTCAATCATTCTGTTCCTGCTGGGCAAACAGCCGGTGCATGTAACGTCCACCGGCTCGGCCTATCTGCAGCCGGGGATTGAGGACGTCGTATTCACCGTGCTGCATTTTGACGACGGCACCATGGCGCATATCCACGTAAGTTGGCTCGATCCCCGCAAGGACCGCAAACTGGTGGTCGTGGGATCGAAAAAGATGGCCGAGTTCGACGACAGCCAGGCATCCGAGAAAATCCGTTTGTATGATAAAGGGGTCAACACCAAACAGGACTACGAAACCTACGGCGAGTATCTCGCTATCCGCACCGGCGACATCGTGATTCCACAAATCAAGACCGGCGAACCGTTGGCTGAGGAGTGCCGCCATTTTCTCAATTGCATCGAGACGCGCGAACGACCTCGCTCCGACGGCGTAGAAGGTCTGCGGGTGCTGAAGGTTCTCGACGCCGCCCAGAGATCCCTGCAAAGCGGCGGTGCACCGGTGAAACTGTAAGTGTGGAGCCTGACCGTCGTGTCTACGATTCACACTTGGAACAAGGCAGGAGTTTAATGTCGACATCAATAATCGCACCGACCGCCACCATAGGTGAGGGAACGCAGCACGGTGAGTTCTGTGTGGTCGGTAAGAACGTAAGTATCGGAAAAGGATGTGTGATCGGGCATAACGTCATCATCCACGACGACGCGACAATCGGGGACAACGTGCGGATCGATGATGGCGCCGTTATCGGCAAGACCCCAATGCGAGCCGCCAACTCAGCCGTAACCAAAGACCAGGAACTCCCGCCGTGCACAATAGACAGCGACTGCATCATCGGCACCAACGTGGTCATCTATCGCGGCGCCGAGATTGCACGAAAGGTTCTCATCGCTGACCTTTCGACCGTGCGTGAGAACGTCACCATTGGTCGTTTCACAATCGTCGGGCGCGGCGTTGCTATCGAGAACTACTGTAAGATCGGCAAGTATGTGAAGCTGGAAACGAACGT
>CBDUZQ010000273.1:0-3947 GCA_965371755.1 uncultured bacterium | reverse complement strand
CCCTGATACTCATAGGCAACCCTTACTTCCTCCGGTCGGCTCGGATCGAAAGTGAATGTATACCGATTGAAATCGATCCAGAAATAGCCGTCAGCCCGCCGTTGGTACAGTGACCTTAACAACTGAAAGTAATTGTCATAGGTGTGATGGAGAGTTGGTCTGAAGAATATTTCCCCTTGCGGTTTCTTGGCGCCCATATTGAAGTGCTTCCACTTCAACTCGGTAGTGTCGGGCGTGAATTTCTCCTTCAACTTCAGGTCGAAATCATCCCCCATCCGAATGAAACAGGTCTCGAAATCTTCATTGACGATACTGTCACGGGCTACCATAAGGAGCGATTGTCGTTCCAGATGTGAGGGAATATCGATCTCGGCGCGGCCCTTGCCGATAAAAATGGCCGTCGTAGGGCGGTCATTAACGTAGCGCAGCAGATACATGATCCCTTCGTGGAAGGTGACCGTCGCTACGTCCTTTTTGTATACGAAATCCTTGACGGTGAGTACTTCACACGGGTGGTTCATAAGATCCTGGGAGAGGACCTTGTAATCGGATTTCATCTTTTTGGCGAATTCGGAATCAGATGCCGCCACCCTACCGGTCAGCGCGACTATCATCAATGCTGTAAACACTATCCTGCAAAACATCGTTACTCCCTTCCAGAGGTTGTTCTTCCCTGTAAGACGTTCAACTCACCGTCAACGTCCAATCGGTCGAGGGATCTTGCGGCTTTTCCACCGTGCAAAAGTGCTCGTGGCGCTCCAAGCTTGCACGCCTCGCTGTGAAAAGCCAGACGTCGCTCAGCGCCGTTGACGTAATAAGGTTACTTTAAGTCAAGCGGCCTTGACTGTCAAACGAAAACCGAGCCACTCAGATGGGCAGTCATTCGATCTGAACGGCGTGTCAGTCCTTGACAGTCGTGGTTCCTGAGCTATACTATAAGAGTAACCCTCAACCTGGAGGTCTGTATGACATCATATATCATGGCTATGACTCTTAACCCGAATGCCAAGAAGGAACATCCCGATCTAACGCACCAGGTCGATGAGTCCATCGATGCCTTTGCCCGCAACGGCATCAAAGTGGATCAGTTGTTCGCGACGCTGGGACGTTATGATTATCTTGTGCTGTTCAGGGCTGAGGATCAGACGCTGGCTTTTAAGGTCGCTTCAGACATCAACGCCTTGGGCCTGTTGGAGACTGAGACGTGGCCGGTGATCCCGTACGAGGACTACCAGCAGTTGATGCAGTAGCAGTAAGGTTCAAGCGACCGCCCCGGTCCGTTACTCGGTCAGACTTGTTCGGATTGGCTGTCGGGCAACAATTGAAGAGAGCAATGATTCCGGCACCGCCGGTCGTTCGTCTAATCGCCCTTAATCATGCCCACGGCGACAAAACCGAGGATCAGCAGGACGACAAACGCCAAAGCCAGCAGGTTAAAGTATTTGTCGATAAACTGCTGGATACGGTCCCCGTACTTGCGGTACAAGAGGCCGATCAGACCGGCTACAACGAAGAAGCGCAGCGAGCGGCTGACGGCCGAGGCGATAAGAAACGGGATGAAGGCCATGTCGAAGAAGCCGGCTGCAATCGTGAACACCTTGTAAGGTATCGGTGTGAAGCCGGCAATGCCGACGGCCCAGGAACCGACCTGGATACCAAACATCTCTTTTTCATTGAACCAGTAGTGGGCCGTCTCGAGCAGGTCTTGCGGATCGCTCCTCGAAATTTTGGCGGTCAGCATGAGCATTGTCTCGCCGATTAACTCGAAGGCATAGTGACCTATCAAGTATCCCATCACACCACCGATCACCGAACCTATTGAACATACCAGCGCAAACTTTGCCCAGCGGCGATAGGCTCCCATACACAGCGCGATCAACAGGGCATCCGGCGGCACCGGGAAAAACGACGCCTCCGCCATCGACAGAAAAAACAGCGCCCACAAGCTATGTTTGGATTCGCTCCATTTGAGCACCCAGTCATATAGGGACCGAGTCCATCTCAGCGGCGCCATCAGTATGTCGATCATCGCTGTCCGTTCTTTGACTTCCCGCCGTTCTCAGTTGATTTGGGGTCGTCGATCTCCAGTTTCAAGCGAGCCAGCCGTTTATCTTCCTTCTCCAGCACGGTGATCTTCATATCGGCAATCCTGAGCGATTCCTTTTCACGCGGCAATCGTCCCAGGGCATCGATAACCAAACCGGCCAGAGTCTCAGCCTGATCCTCCGGCAGGTGACTGTCCATTAGGTCATTGACCGCGCCGGGCCAGACGGACCCGTCGGCAAAGGCAATCGAGTCGGAATGACGCACCAACTCCGGCGCTGCGTCATCGTCCTCCTCCTGGATTTCGCCCACTAATTCCTCCAGGACGTCCTGCAACGTTACGATCCCGGCGGTACCGCCGAACTCGTCCAGCACAATCGCCAGCCGATACTTCTTTCGCTGGAAATCATGCAGCAGCCGCGATGCCGGCAACGAGTCGGGGACAAATGTCGGTTTGCGTAACAGATCGTTGAGATGGATCAATTCCGGGTTGAGTTTCTGCAGCACCAGGTCCTTGGTGAAGATGACACCGATAATGTTATCGATTGTCTTGTCATACACGGGAAACCTGGTGTAGCCGTGATTTATGACAGTGTTGATAATTTGGTCCGAGGTTGCCTGTTTCTCAATGCCGACCACTTCCGTCCGCGGGGTCATAGCACGACGCACGGTGGAGTCGGCGAAGTCGAACACCGATTTGATCAACTTCTCTTCGATCTCATCAAAGACACCCTTTTGTCGCCCTTCGAAGATCATGAGATTGATCTCTTCCTCGCTGACCATAGCGCGACTGGGGTCGGGCCTGACACCCAACAAGCGCACCACCAGGCTGGCTGTACTGCTGAGCAGTAGTGAGAAGAAGGAAGATAGTTTGATGAACAGCGTCATGGGTTGCGCCGAATAACGGGCGTATCGTTCCGGATAGGACAGGGCAAGATACTTGGGTACCAGTTCACCGAAGATGACCGCCGTAACCGTAATACCAACCGTTACCAACCCGACTGATAAGGGTGTCGCCGCTTGCGCCAGGTAACTTATGGATGAGCGACTCAGGAGCCCCTGCAGATGGGTGACGACCGTCGCTCCTCCGATCACTCCCGCCAGTGTACTGAACAGCGTGATGCCGACCTGGATGGTGGCCAGGAACTTCTCCGGCTGGCGATGCAACTTCTCTGCAGCCGCCGCACCCCGCTTGCGCTGTTGGACTTTTTGCTTGAGTCTGCTGGAGCGGCTGGCTATGACCGAGAACTCCGCCAGGGCAAAGAAGCCGTTGGCCATTATTAAGACCAGAATAGCCAGCAACTCGACCAGGACCGAACTGGTCATAATCTCACCCTCCGCCTAACACCCGTTTGGCGGGGCTTAGCTATGTCGCCTAGATCAGAGTCCTGCATATCCCTGTTGGTAGGGCAACTCCTTGGCCAGTTCCTTGAGTTTCTCGATTCGTTTCTTCACCGGCGGGTGAGTCGAAAAAAGGGATGACATACCCTTTCCGGAAAGCGGATTGACAATCATCAGATTGGCCGTAGCCGGTCGTCGGTCGAGATTCATGCGAATAGGCGCGCGGTGCAGTTTGCCCAGGGCCGAGGCCAGAGCCAACGGCTTGCCGGTGATCCGCCCACCTTGCCGGTCCGCCTTGTATTCGCGCTGGCGCGAGATGGCCATCTGAATAACCATCGCCACCAACGGTGCAACTATGGCAGCGACCAAGAGGCCGATTCCACCGCCGCGGTTGTCGTCGCTTCGGCCGTAACCGCCAAAGATAGCGCCCCATCGGGCGATGGAGGCAAGGATGCCGATCGCTCCGGCGAAGGTGGCGGCAATGGTCCCTATAAGCATGTCCTTGTTCATTATGTGCGCGATCTCATGCCCGATCACACCCTCCAACTCATCCTCGTTGAGCA
>CBDUZQ010000272.1:0-3968 GCA_965371755.1 uncultured bacterium | reverse complement strand
CTGACAATGTTGTGATGCTGACCGCCGACGCTTTCGGCGTACTGCCGCCGATCTCCAAGTTGACGCCGGAGCAGGCCATGTATCATTTCATCTCCGGTTACACCGCCAAAGTGGCCGGGACGGAGGCCGGTATCACCGAGCCGCAGGCGACTTTCTCGGCCTGTTTCGGGGCGCCGTTCATGGTGCTGCATCCGTCGCGCTACGCCGAACTTCTGGCCGACAAGATTCGCAGGCACAAAGTCAATTGCTGGCTGGTCAACACCGGTTGGAGCGGTGGTCCCTATGGTGTCGGCGAACGGATGCCGATCAAACATACCCGCGCCCTTTTGAATGCAGCTCTGGATGGTTCCTTGAATAAGGTATCCTACGAAGCAGACCCGATCTTCGGCGTACAGGTGCCGACTTCATGCCCCGGCGTACCTAAGGAGATTCTGAATCCGCGCAACACCTGGTCTGACAAAGAAGCGTACGATCAGAAAGCTGCGCATCTGGCGAAACTCTTCGAGGAGAATTTCCGTCAGTTCGAGGACGACACGCCCGAGGAAGTGAAAGCGGCCGGACCGAGGGCGACAGCAAAAGTCTAATCCCGGCGGCGCAGTGACGGATCGACTCCGGGGTCTGCCACCTGCAATCTTGTTTCGCTGTTGCACGTTTCTGGCTTTGTGACGTCATTCAAATAGGACTGCACCGGGATGAACCCAGGAGCGTCAGGAGTTGTGGTATGGCTTGGAATCGCGCGAGGTTGGGGGCAGTCGTTCTGCTTGTCATCCTGCCGGTCGTGGCGGCGGCCGATGACGGCGAGTTTGAGAGAAAGTATAAATCCAAACGTACCGCGCGGATGCTATCGCTGGGCTGCACTATTATTCCCGTTGGTTTGGGTATCGCCATGGCGTCGTCTGAATCAGAGGCAACCTCCGACCTGGGCGGATTCCTGATCGCAGGTGGCGCCGTCGTCGGTCCCGGTGTTGGCCAGGCCTACGCCGATCGGCCGGTACGGTTTGCCGGCGGTGCTCTCTTGCGCACGGGGTGTCTTGCCCTGAGCACTTTTGCGCTGGTAATAGCAGCCTTCGACGATGGGAACTCCTCCACGGCTGCGGAGATTGGTTTTGTTGCAGGCCTTGGCGGCTACCTAGCCACCAGTGTCTACGATATTGCTACCGTCGGCGCCTCGGTCGACAAATACAACCGTGAGCACACTTCTCCGCTGTTCGGGATCGGTCCGAGCTACAGCTCTGATGACGGCAGCATCGGCATGGTTTTCACGCTTCGATTCTGACCGCGTTCACATCCATCGTGCCGATCCCTGCCACTACCATCCAAACGTCAGACCCTTGCGGTGTGACACGCCGAGGCAAGCATGGCAATCCGGGCAGAAGTAGAGACAACGTTTGCCCAGGTCGCCCTTGATCTCGCGGTACCAGACTCTGATGATTTCTTTCTTACAGTGTGGACAAACGGGCGATACATCATCTTTTTTCTCAAACATGATCATATTCCAACCTCCTTAAATGGCGGCCGAACGAAGCTCAAGTATCATTGTGCGGCCAATCGGCATATTCGGTTTTTCAGAATACATACTCTCGGTCAGAGCAAGAATTCGATGCCTTTTTCACGTAACCTGACGGGTCGACAGCACCAGGATCAGAGGAAGCCGTTACTTTTCAGCCAGTCAAGAGACTGATGCATACTGGCCGGGTCGACCTCCAGAGCCCAGATGGCGTCTGGAGAATACTCGAGAAGAGCATGGCATACATCAACCATGGGAATCGTACCACAGCCCAAACCAAGATGCTCGTCTTCTTCGCCATGGTTGTCATGCAGGTGGACGTAACCTATCTGCCCGGCCAACCGCTCAATCCACACGGTTACATCTGTTTTTGAATTGCAGTGAGCATGGCCGATGTCCAGGCAGACATCCACGCGCGGATCGTCGATGGCGGCAATAACCCCTGAAATCAGATCAGGATTCCACTCCAGTACATTCTCCAGATGAAGCTGTAACGAGCTGGGTTTGTCCTCGAGAAAATCGTTGATAAAGGACGCGTACCGTGTCAGCCATCGGCTGGGCATACTGGTGTGCGGTACATAGCCGTGATGCAAGACGACGTGCTCAATATCCAGCCGGGCGGCGATACTGACCGCCAGCTCAAAGCGGTCCCTCGCCACCGCCCGCACCATTGCGTCAATACTGCCCGGACAGAGATCGGCAAACGGCCCGTGAAGGGAACGCAGATCTATTCCCGCTATAGCCCGAAGATGTGTTTCGATCGCATCCTTGTTTTTCTCAATGTACCCCGGGTCATAAAACGACTGGACCTCGATTCCATAGCCACCCGCCCGACAAATAGCTGTGGCCTCGGCCGGATTACATTCGTCACAAATAACAAGTGCTTTCATAGAGTCTGCTCTTTTCAGCGTGACCGGTTCGCTGTTGTCCAGGTCAGGTTTTCGGCGTATACGCTACGGCGTCTCAAGCACAATGTACATATCCGTGTCCGCGTGTCAAAGTTAGAAAGCGGCTTACGATGAGGTCAAGACCATAGGCGTCTGACATCTTCCGGCAACCTAAGCAATGGGGCGCCGATAATGAACCCGACAGGCGGGAACCCAAGCTTGACTATCACCGTAGATGGAGTACACTGCCGACGACAGAAATAGTCTGTCTAACAGTGACGGTGAGCGATGTTGTGCACTGTTCACGACCTTAGGAGAGACGTTGTGGTAATGACCTTGCTGACCTCTGCTCTGATGTTCCTGGCGACGTGCCCGGAAAGTGCGGAGGGGTCAGCCAAAGGGGATCAGTCGATGAACCAACCAATAGGTAGCAGCCGATTACAGGAAAACCCGCACACGTCTGGGCCAGTAGACGAGGTGGGACCCACTATCATCTTCGCGACCTATGCTGAAACGGATGAAGAGTTGCATCACGCGTTGTATTTAGCTGAGAGTATCCGTGCCTACGCCGGGCGATATCGTAACGCGCCAATCTGGGTGTACATGGCAGAGACGTTCGCACCGACGGATGCACAGGTGACCAAGACACTGGAGGAGTTAGGCGTCGAAATCAAAACCAGCCGCGCTCCGGAAGCTTCTCGGCACTTCTACTTCGCTGGGAAAACCTTCGCTTCCGGTCTGGCTGAAGCCGTGGCCGAAAAAAAGGCGAGCTTGCTCGTCTGGATGGATGAGGACACTATCATATTGCAAGAACCCGATGCCTTCGCACTTCCCGACCGGATCGGCCTGGCCTACCGTCCGGTCATGCACAACCGCTCCGGCACGCTCTACGGTCGACCGCCGAATGAGTTCTGGAGACGCATCTACGACCAACTTGATATCGATGGCAGCCTGCTCTTTCCCATGGTCACACCGGCCGACCAGCAGACGATCAATGCATATTTCAACGCCGGGTTGCTCGTCGTGCGACCCGAACAGGGTATCCTGCGCGCCTGGGGCGAGAGTTTCGAGGTTCTATACGAAGACTCTGTGCTGGCCGGGATGTGCGATGATGACATCACCAACAAGATCTTCCTGCATCAGACGGCGCTGGTCGGAGCGGTGCTGCATACATTGAAGAAGCACGAGATGCTCGAACTTTCGAAGCAGTACAACTACCCGATCTTTTTTCACCAACAGTTCGATGCTACTGCCGCCTTTGAATCGATTGAGAATGTCGTCACGCTTCGCTACGATATCTACTTCCGCAACCCCGACCCCGAGTGGGCGAGCAAACTCAAGGGCGACCCACAGAAGATCGCCTGGCTGAAGGAACGGTTGGGGAGGGAGAAGTAGTACAACCGTGTGGGCGGCAGATGTCCACATCTGCCCCCGTACCTTCCACAGAAGAGGCCCCGGACATCTGTCCCGGTTTCAAAAGGACCAATCTGATGAGACACGGACTGAAGGGCTTGTTGAAGAACCCCGAGAGCCGTCATTGCGAGGAGCGAAGACACTCGTGTCGTAGCGACGCG
>CBDUZQ010000271.1:0-3988 GCA_965371755.1 uncultured bacterium | reverse complement strand
GCGCACCCCACCAGGGTTTTTCAGTCTACCTATCTTTCTATTATCGGCAGGTTTCGGCAATTCTTGTAATGTCAACGGAGGAACCCAACTGGCGTATCGCTCCAGGTGGGGCACCAATAAGCGCTATATAGGTGAACGGCAGATGTCCACATCTGCCGTCCGGTCAACCCGCCCGATCAAGTCGGGTCTCATAGCACCGCATGTGGACATACGACGCCTACCGCCGTTGTCATGCCCGCGCAGGCGGGCATCCATCTTCGCTATTATCGTTATGCTGGCAAAAACCAGCCCTAGAATCCGGAACTGGATGCCGGATCAAGTCCGGCATGACAAGCACTACACGTTTACTTGCCCTTCGACTCCGCTCAGGATGACGTTGGGGGGAACACTCAGAATGAGGTTGATTTCACTTAGGACACAGGGGCAGACGGGGAGGTCTGCCACCCACGAGGAGCCTACTTGTGCACCTTCTTGAGGAACTCTTCCACCTCGGGGATGCCGCCCTGGAAGATTAGATAGCCGTTGTACGGCTCCCGTTCGGTGATCTCCCCGGCAATCGGGGTAAGCATGATCTTTTTGACTTCGTCGAGATCACTCGTTTGCCCCAAGGCCCAGCCGAGTTTGACGTACGCCACTTCCGGCAACATGTTCTCAGTCGGGATGATCCCCTTAGCCATCAGGTCCCGCCCGGTGTCATAGACGAACATGTGTACATAGCCCCACAATGTCTGCACCGTCATGTAGATGGCAACGCCGGCCTTGGTGGCACGCTCAATCGAACCATAGACCGGTTTGTTGACATGCCCGAGCCCGGTCCCGGCAATGACGATTCCCTTGTAGCCGTTATCGACCAGTGAGTCGATAATGTCCGGCATCATGTTGGGATAGTAGTAGACCAAGGCTATCTTCTCTTCAAACACCGGCGTGATCTTGACCTCGTGATCGCTGCGACGACGGTTGTAATTGTCAGTTAGCGGTGTGATTTTGTCGCGCTCAATCATAGCCAGCGGGATATCACCGATGGTGCGGAAGGTGGATCGATACGACGAGTGCATCTTACGCACCCGCGTACCACGATGCAGCAACCCATACTCATCGGATGTGGGACCGAACATGCAGACCATGACTTCAGCAATGTCCGACTCGGCAGCGGCTGTGGTGGCGTGCATGAGATTCAGGGCGGCGTCCGACGACGGCCGATCCGAGGAGCGTTGCGAGCCGACGATCACGATAGGAACGGGCGAGTTCTGGATCATGAAAGCGAGCGCCCCGGCCGTGTGGTGCATGGTGTCGGTACCGTGACCGACAACAATACCATCAATGCCGTTCTCGATCTCCTTACCGATAGCGATAGCCAGTTTGATGTACTGCTGCGGTCCCATGTTCTCACTGAAGACGGCAAACAGCTTCTCGGTGGTCAGGTTGCAGATGTCGGCCAGTTCCGGCACGGCGCCGTACAGTTCGCCCGGTGAGAAAGCCGGAATCACCGCGCCGGTACGATAATCGAGCCGCGAGGCGATCGTGCCACCGGTACCGAACAGCTTAACGCTGGGTTTGTCGGGGGAGGTTGGAAACTCTTTTTCAGGTATCTTGTAGTGCGCCTCTTTGTAACCGTATTCGCTCATCTCATTGATGGTGCTGATGTCGATGCCGACGTTGTAACCGGTGGCCAGCTTAAGCACGATATGCCGGTCGTCGTCATTCTCGGCGCGCGGCAGGACGATACCCTTGAAGTCTCCTCGACTGGTCTTGACCAGCGCCTCGCTCCAGACGCGTACATTGAACGATTTCAGGGTTGACAAGGCAGCACCTTTGTACCCCTTGAAGATATCACTCATGATTGACCTCCCTCTCAACGAGAGTTCGGAGTTCTCGAAGCGGCATATTGCCAAGCGCATGTTTTCGCAGTCGCCCCATGATCCAGTCTGTGCAAGCATTCGGATCCGAACTTGTACAGAGATCACGGAACTTGGTTTTCAAGGCCGGCAGGTGACTCAGGATTTCATCCTCCGTCGCAGAACTGAAACCGATCGTGGTCAGCACCGACTCGAATACCATGTTGGGATACTCATACAGTACCGGCAACATGGCCTTCAGAATATCCTTGTCAAGACCACGATCAATCACAAACTTCGTCAGGCCATAAACCTTGTTGTAGCTGAACCCCGACGCCCGGGACTGTCGACCATCGAGCATCTTGAGCGTATGACCGAACAAGGTGCCGACGAAGCGCGGCGGGAAACTGCACTCACTGACAATGCGGTCGATTGTCGGTAGTAGGTTCCGGCTGAGCAAATAGGGATAGGTATCCTCGGGAACCTCCCATTCTCGAAGCTGCCCTACACGCACATCCACAGCCACCGGAACCAGGGTGCGTATTGTTTCAATGTGTTCATCCTCGATCGGAATGGGAGCCGAGTCGGTATCGGGGTACATGCGATCCGGACCGGGAAGGACCCGTTCGAAAATCGTGGTGCCGTCCGGCAGCCCTTTTCTGGTCTCGTTCGGCACCCCCTCGAAGGCCATCAGACAGCGCTCCTCAATCGTCTCGATAGCGGTATCGATATCCTTCGGCGGACCCCACAGAACTATCTGCGCATCATCTTTCGCGACATTCAGCAAACGACGAATCTCTGACCCATCCTGCTCAGAAAGGATTAACTCCTCTCGAACATGTTCCGACGCCAGCATATTCGGCTGTTCCAGACAGGCCACGACCTTCAACCGACCGCTGATCTCATCGGCAAACACTTTCCCCGGTTGAGTGAAAAACGACAGGCTCCCCGCGAATCCGGGAAGGTTGACGGCTACGAGGCGATGGCCATCGTTGGAGTATGTCGACATGGCCGAATAGAAGCCGCCCAGCAACCGAGCCGGGAAAGCCTGTACGGCCGGCTTCCAGCCATTGGCAGCCCCTGACTTCTGTAACTTCGATGCGATCTGAAGCAGCGCTTTCTGTCGGAACGCCTCGTTGTGAGTCAGTTCCGGAATCCAGGCAATGTGCGCCACGCCCTTGATCTCAACTCTGGTACCGCCGGTAATGCTAACGTTGACATCCTCTCGCGCTGCGCCGATACCGGTTCGCACCAATCCGGAACTTCTCGCCAGGAAGCGAAGATACTGGCCCGCCTCCGCGGCCTCATCGGGTGTTGTCATGTCGGGGTAGGTCACCATTTCGATAAGAGGCATGCCGAGCCGATCAGTCGCGTAGATACGCCAGTGACCGATATCAGAGACCTCACGACAGGAATCTTCCTCTATGCTCAATTGGATAATCCGCACGGTTTTGCCGGTCAGAGGGATCTCTCCTTCGATACCGACAATCGCGGTTCTCTGAAAGCCGGTTGGGATACTGCCGTCGAGATATTGCTTGCGGGTAATATGGAGTTCCCCGACGATGTTGGTCTTGAGCATGAGAGCTAACTGGATGGCGATATCGAGAGCCTGGCGATCAATCGGAAAGGGTGGCGTATCGTCTATCTCGTAGGTGCAGGCCGTTTCGTTCTTGAGGCGATAGACGATGTTCTTTTTGGTTTTGAACTCCATCAGAGCGGTGCCGTCATACTCGCCCAACTCAGACAGGGTGGGACGCATATGTCGGATGACCTCCGCATCAAAGTCCGCTTTGTCATGGTAGACGCCGGCCGGACAGCGGCAGAACAGCTTCTTGTCGGTCAACAGTTGTTGATGGATCTCCAGACCGCACTTGAACCCGAGGTCTGCATAGACCTCGGCACTGGCAGCCTTGCGCGGAATGTAACCAATCAGGGTTTTCGTTCTTACATAATTTTCGCTTTTGTCCTGCTTTTCGCTCATATCTTCTCTGTTCCTCACAACCCTATGATCGATTCCTGTCAAAACCGCTCTATAATTGGGCGGGAAGTTAACCTAAAGGGAGATGTTTTTCAAGCAATTATCCTGAATTGACGCCCCCTTAGCACACTTCACCGGTCGACCGAAAGGGGCGCAGCAACCGTGCTTACTAAGA
>CBDUZQ010000270.1:0-4000 GCA_965371755.1 uncultured bacterium | reverse complement strand
GAGTCGTCAGGCAGAGACGCCTGACGACACGGGGAACAGTCTCACGCGTAGTCCAGAACCTGCCGCCCTCAATGACAGCGCAACCGGGGCAGACGAGGGCGTCTGCCGCCCACAAGCAAAAAGAAGCCCGGCGGATTGTCACAGACCCGCCGGGCGTTGTCATTCATCCCTGAAAAGTTCTCACCGTTCTTCCGGACACGGTGGTGGCGCCGGCCCTTCGTTGAACATGTAGTCAACGAGATAGACCAGGTCACTGATGTCGAGCTGCAGATACTGATCGAGCATAACATCGGCTTCCTCGAAGCACCTCGGTGGCGGACCGCCGGTGAACATGTAGTCCACCAGATGCACGAGATCGGCTATGTCGATAATGAGTTCGCCGTTGTAGTCCATATCACCACGAATCGGTTGGAGACACGGCAGCCGGTATATCGACGGTTTGAACACCTCTCCGTTCGGTCCTGTGACGAATGGATAATGAACATATTGGCCGTCCTGCTCGGGTTGCAGCGAATCCCAGCCGACCGTGATCGGACGCCAGGCGTCGTCCTGAGCCGCCATTGACAGGTGGACCTTACCCACAACGTATGTCCCGGGGGTCAGGTAGTAATCCGGCGTCACGGAGAATCCGCTCAACACTATTATACCGCTGTCCTGGTCAATGGTGTAGTTGTAGTACTGCGTCCCAAAGCCGGAAGGCGGCATGGTGATGGAGTCGATGATCGGGATTTCATTACCGACCCGAATGTGGAAGGGCAGCGAGACACAGTCAAGCGTCGTGTCCGTTGTGAAATGGACATGGACGGAGTAGGTGCTGTCATCAGCCGGGAAGTACTCCTGTGATGGAAAGGCGGACTCATAGGTGTGCAGGAAAATCGAGTCGCGAACAGGACCTGCCAGCGGCGGCAACGAGGGAGGACAGACCAGCGGCGGTCCGCTCATAAACTGAAATCGCACGATACAGGCGAGGTCGTGGATGGTGAACAACTCGTGGTCGTCCGCGTCAGCGTAGTCGGGACAGGCCAGCGGCCACTGCCCACCCCAGAGATAGGTTATCGCACGGTTCACGTCCATGATGTTGCACGCTCCGTCGCAAGTGAGGTCACCGCATTCCCCTTGTGGACCGCTGATCTCGAAGCAGTGCGGGCCATCCCAACTGGGGAGTTTTTGCTGACCTGCTCCAGCGCCCCACGACCACATGCCTACAGGCTGGAACCAAACGGAATCGAGGCATATCTCATCGCCTGAGTAGGCAGCATCGATCGGACCAATCTCGATAGTCAAAACCACGTCGTCGAAGCCCGGCGCCATTCCGCTGCCCGATCCTCCGGCAGCCATCAAGCCGACGGTGTCGGCACCCATCCCATCGGCGCTGAAGTGAGTTATCGAAAAGCCGTTGGGAAACTCAGTTGTGCCAAGCGCACCGGTAGAGCTTCCGGCGAACGAGCTCCATTGAGCGCCTGTGGTTGAATATACGTGGAAACCATTGGTCATACCGGATACAAGATCCCCGGTTGTGTTGCTGTATCGGAGGTAAAATGTGATCGGAACGTCGATATCCAGGATACCCGGGTCAAGCTGACCGTCAACATGGTCGAGGGTGATCTCACCGGCGACTTCATCCTCACACGGAGGTCCCTCGCACGGGGCTGGTCCGGCAGCGAACATGAATTCATTCAAGTATATCATATCATCAACGGTAACACCCTCGCATCCATCCATATCGGCCGCCCCAAGCGGGTCGGGCGGCGGACCTCCGCTGAAGAGATAGTCCACAAAATAAACGAGATCGTACGTATCAACAAAAGGGGAGCCATCGCCATCGACATCACCGCAGATGTAATCCACGAGGTCGAAACAGTACGGCCCGTCCCAGGATGGTATCCTGCGATCACCGGGGCCGGCGTTCCACAGCCATTCACCGGCTGGCGGGAACCATGACGAGTCGAAGCAGATAACGTCGCCCGCTAGTCCGGTGACCGGTCCGATTTCAATGGTGTAAGCCACGTTGTCGTAACCGTCGGGCATCCCCGTGCCGCAAATGCCTAACCCGACGAAACTAACCGTGTCGGCTCCGCTGCCGGTCACACTGTAGTTACCGATAGGGAATCCCTGCGTAAACTGCCCCATTCCTATACCAACCGTGTCGGGGGTGGTCGTTGACCAGGTTGGGTTGCCGACTGCCGAGTAGACACGGAAGCCGTTACTCACGCCCGGTATAACCTGCCCCTGGTCGTTGGTCATACGAACACGGTAGGTGAGCATTGCCCCCTGGGGTATTTCTTCGGAGCCAGTGAGACCGGTTATATGGTCGACAGTCAACATGCCACCGGGTGTGGTGTTGCACGGTGGCCCGGTGCAGGGGTACGAACCCATGCAGAACAGGTACTCGACCAGGAAAATCAGATCCTCGACCGTTACGCCTGGACAGCCGTCCATATCGGCGTCAGCCAGAACCGGCGGTGGCGGCCCACCGCTGAAAAAGTAATTCACCAAATAAACCATGTCGGTGGTACCTACCGAACCGTCGCCATCGACGTCACCGCAAGCGCGACTGGAAGTGGACTGCGGCGCGATTCCGTCATCTACTGTGTCGCCCACCGCAATAGCGACCACACATGAAAACAGCAATGTCGCCAGCATCAGTGCAGATTTCCAATGTTTCATACTTCTCCTCCTGCGTTCGAGTGCGTCTATGGTTCTTTGTCTGTCGGCCAGGTCGGTCCGACCGACGATAATCAGTATGATTTTACAGGTGCGGTCTACCCATGAATAGCCGAAGAATCTCGCCGTCGGCAATCACGGTAACAGGTCACCACGAAGTCGAGCGGCTCAACAAGAATAATTGTGTATGACCGAGCGACTCGCAATACTGGACGACAAACCAGGGTTTACAGATCCGGGATGCGATTCTCGATTCAAAGGTGTGATACGACTAAAGTGCTTTTTCCTGCGGACCCTGTCTCTCTGTGCAATGTAATGTGACACCGCCTGACGGTCAAGGAGAATTGTTAAGATGGTACATATTGCGCCGGTTGAACCGGCAAGAACGCACGAACTGCGTTGGAAGGAACAGGGCGAGTGTTACAGAATGGAAAGGTCAGTGATTGAATCGGTGTGGAACGACTCGCGGACGATCAATCCGCTTCAAGCGAACCCTTCTTGAGTACCTTGACGTGCTGGAGGCAACTCGTGAAGATGGACTCGGCAAGGAACCGGGGGAGACCGCCATCGACAATGTTCAATTCAAAGATGACAATCTCGCTGCCGCCGTCGCAGTAGGAAACCATCACGGTGGGAATGAATCGCGTTTTGTCGTCGACGTAAAAGGTTCTGGTTGGATCGCCGTTGAACAAAACAAGGGAATCAACCGGGCGCACGATGAGCTTGGGACCATAGTGTTTTCGCAAGGCCGTGGTGTCCGCTGTCAGGACCCCATCAAACCCGCTCTCCGTTAACCGGTAAATCGTCGCTGTGATCATTACCGATGCAGAGTCGTAGGAGTCATGCTCGGGTATGAAGGCGAACGAGTACCCGTCAATGGCGGCCTCGGTTGTAACCAGTCGAAAGTTAGGCGGCGGTGGCGCGACATAGTTCTGCGTCTCCCCCTCATAAAAGGCGGTGTTGCTGTCGAGCACGTATTCCGGCGGCGCGGCGCCGGTCATTAAGGCCAGGACCAAACATAGCACGACTGTGAGACTCAAACTCCTCATACCATAGTACATCGGCACGAGTTGCCGCTCTCTTTGGCGGCCGGTTGGGTTGGGTGCGGAACTTCAGGGCCGACAACGGGTTAAAAAATCGTGCCGAACGCTTGATCTGCAGGTTACTTGTACGTATCATAGCAAACTGTAAATTTTCGGCTCGATTGAGTCCGACTGCAAATTGAGAGCTAACCATAGATCCAAGAGGTTTCGAATGGCAGGAATTGTTGGTTACGGCGCGCACTTGCCCCGTCATCGCATCAAGGTTGAGGAGATAGCCAAGGTGTGGGGAGCGG
>CBDUZQ010000269.1:0-4004 GCA_965371755.1 uncultured bacterium | reverse complement strand
CAACATGACCAACAACTACCGCCGCGCCTTTGCTTACCTCGATGCTCACTACACCGAACAAGGCAACGACTTGGCAAGAGCACGCTTGGCAGAGATTTGCCACAACCTCTGGCCGGCGAAGAGTACCACGGAACAATCATCCGATTCGGATCAGGATGCCGGGGACAGCGACTGATCAGGGTGCATGGAGCTGATGACCCGCCGGCGAGTTCTGCCCACAGAATTTCCCATTGCCAACCACCGCGCCATCCCTTACCATGCTCTCCATGGCAGAAGACCAATTGGATCCAACGAAGCTGAAAGGTAAGATCGTCGCTATCGACGGTCCCGCCGGGTCGGGCAAGTCGACCACAGCGCGGCTGCTGGCGGCCCGGTTGGGTTTCACCTATCTCGACACCGGCGCCATGTATCGCGCCGTCACCTGGCAGGCTCTCAAGAGCGGCATCGATCCCTCCGATAGTGACAAGTTAGGTGAGTTGGCACATACGATGCCGCTTGAGTTTGCCACCGAAGCAGAAGTCAACCGCGTGCGGGTCGGCGAGCACGACGTCACCACCGATATCCGAAGCCCCGAGATCACACTACATGTCTCCGAGGTATCCGCGCACAGATTGGTACGCCAGGCGATGGTAGCGAGGCAGCAACAGATGGCCCAAGAGGGTTCGATCGTGGCCGAAGGGCGTGATACTACGACGGTTGTTTTTCCCGACGCAGACATCAAGATCTATCTCGACGCCGACACCCGCACCCGCGCCGAACGCCGTCTGTTGGATCTCGAGCGCATGGGTATCAATAGCAGTGTTGAAGAACAAGAGGCGGATATCGTCCGGCGCGACAAACATGACTCCGGACGTGCCCACTCGCCGCTGACTATAGCCGACGACGCGCACATCGTCGACACCTCCAATCTCACCATTGAAGGACAGGTCGATAGGATCATCGAACTCATTCGGTCTGTCGCCGGGTAGCCATGAAAATCCTGTACTATATCGGATGGACGTTGACGCGAGTTCTCACCGGGCTTTTTCTCCGCATCAAAGCCACCGGCCAGGAGAACATCCCGCGTCAGGGCGGTTTCATACTCGCCAGCAACCATCTGTCGTACTATGATCCGCTGCTGGTGGGCAGTTGGGCGACGCGGCAAGTGTACTTCATGGCCAAGCAGGAGTTGTTCAAGAGTCCATTTTTCGGCGGCATTATCAGAAGGACCAACGCTCTGCCACTGCGTCGCGGTACCATCGACCGCGCCGCCCTCGACAGTTGTGTCGAGGTCATCGAGCGCGGTTTTGGGCTGACCGTCTTCCCCGAGGGTACCCGGGCCAGGCAGGGGGAATTCCTCGACCCGAAACCGGGGGTAGGGATGGTCGCTGTGCGCGCGCGCTGTCCCATCGTGCCCGTCTACATCCACGGCTCCAATCATCTCAGCGCTTGCTTGCTCGGTCGCGACCGCCTCAGCATCACCTACGGTGAACCACTGCCAGCCGACTGGGTGGCCTCCTTTGAAGCCACCAAGGAAAGCTATACTGAGATCGCCCGAGTAGTGATGGAGCGCATCGCAGGTCTCAGCAGCACGGGAAAACCCTAAACCGAAACCGCTTGTCACCCGATCATTAATCGAGCCGCAATATTAAAGAAATGACTTGATTTTTTCTCAAGCCAGGCTATTATAAACGGCTGCCGCGAAGAGAACGCGGCGACCTGACGGTTTTCCGCTTGCGGAAAAATCCAAAATCGTCAGGCTTGATGTAAGGAGGTTCTCTAAAGTAAATGGCAGAAGCCAAGAATTCCGTAACCCCAAAACCGCCCGCCAAGGTCTCCAAGCGCAAAACCGGCGCTGGCCGCAAAACCAGAAAGATCAAAACCAAAATCACCAGGAATCATATCGCCACGGTGTTGCCGGTTACTGAAACTCAGAAGGAAAAGGCCGAGCGGATAATGACTGTTCGCCACCAGCGCATGGTGGAGAAAGCCAAAGTACGCTCCTCGATGCCGGCCGTGGAACCGGTCCCGGAAGTGGCAGCGGTCAAAATCACCGACATTTCGGGAGTCGTATACGACCTGCCGGACTACCAGGCAATGGTCGACATGTACGATTCAACCATCCGTTCCATTCGCGAGGGCGAGGTGGTCAGCGGTACGGTCATGGGTGTCACCCGCGATGACATTATCGTTGACGTCGGCTTCAAGAGCGAGGGGATCATTCCGATCCACGAGTTCCCGGCGCCCCTGAACATCAAGGTCGGCGACGACATTGATGTCTACCTGGAGCAGATCGAGGACTCCAACGGACAACTCATCCTCTCCAAGCAGAAGGCCGATTTCATGCGGGTCTGGGACAAGATTCGTGAAGTCCACGATTCCGGTAATCAGATCGAGGGCCGAGTGGTGCGCCGCATCAAGGGCGGGCTGGTCGTGGACATCATGGGGGTGGACGCGTTCCTGCCCGGGTCGCAGGTTGCGCTCAGGCAGGTTCCGGATTTCGACGCTTTGATCGGCGAAATGATGAGCGTCAAGATTATCAAGATCAACAAAAGCCGGCGTAACATTGTTATCTCCCGCCGTGTCGTCCTCGAAGAGCAGCGTGAATCGATGCGCTCGCAGCTACTGAGCGAAATCGCGGTCGGTCAGATCAGGCAGGGGATTGTCAAGAACGTCACCGACTTTGGGGTATTCATCGATCTCGGCGGTGTCGACGGCTTGTTGCACATTACCGATATGTCATGGGGCCGCATCCGTCATCCTTCTGAAATGGTCAATCTGGGCGAGAAGATTGATGTCAAGATTCTCGACTTCGATGACAAGACCTCACGCATTTCGCTAGGCCTCAAACAGATGACCCCCTACCCTTGGGAAAATATCGAGCAGAAATATCCGCTCGGAAAGAAGATTACCGGGCGAGTGGTCTCAATCACCGACTTCGGCGCCTTCGTCGAGCTGGAAAAAGGGGTCGAGGGTCTCATCCATATTTCCGAGATGTCCTGGACTCAGCATATCAAGCATCCCTCCAAGATACTGAACGTCAACGACCAGGTCGAAGCTATTATTCTGTCCGTGGACAAGGACAACGAAAAGCTGTCCCTTGGCATCAAACAGATGGAGCCCGATCCCTGGGGGACTATCGAAGAGAAATTCCCGGTCAATCAGGTCGTCTCCGGTAAGGTGCGAAACCTGACCGCTTTCGGCGCCTTTGTCGAATTGGAGGAAGGAATCGACGGTCTCGTGCATATCTCTGATATGTCCTGGACCCGCCGCATTCAGCATCCCTCCGAGGTGATGAAGAAAAACGACACGGTGGAAATCAAGATTCTCAAGATAGATCATGACAACCGCCGCATATCGCTGGGGTACAAACAGCTCAATGAGGATCCCTGGCCGGAGATCGCCCGCAAGTACGCGGTGGGTACCGATAGTCTCGGCACTATCACCAAGGTGCTCGATCGCGGTGTGGTCGTTGATCTTGACGGTGATCTCGAGGGGTTCGTCCCGGTTGCTCAGTTGGGTCACAAGGACCTTGAGCAACCCGACGCCGCCTTCACCGAAGGTGAGTCGATTCCGTTGCAGGTAATCGAACTTGACCGGAACCAGCGCAAGGTGATCCTGTCGGTTGTGGCCTATTACAAGAAACGCGAGCGGGCCGAGTATGAGGAATTCCTGGCCAAGCATGAGCCTAAAGCAACCGCAATGGGTGACGCTATGCCCGAGGAATTGAAGGCGCAGGTCGCCGAAGCGGCAGCGCCTGAGCCGCCGCCTGCAGAACCAACCGCCGAGGAGCCTCACGCTGAGACTGCGGCCGAAGCACCGGCTGAGGATGCCGCAGAGGCGCCGGCTGAAACTCCCGCTGCGGAACCGGCTGAAACGGCCACGTCTGAGGCATTGGACGACACCGCCGCCTCCGGTGAGTCAGAAGAGGAGCCACCGAAAACCGAGTAGCCCCGCTTAATACAATAGATGTGATTTATCACTGATTTATCGCTCATCCCGGTGGTTGCGCCCGCAGCCACCGG
>CBDUZQ010000268.1:0-4011 GCA_965371755.1 uncultured bacterium | reverse complement strand
CGGGAAGGGTGAAATTTGGCCGTTTTGCGGCCTAAACGTGTTGGTTTTTGTTCGATAGCTATGTTTGAAAATCTGTCCGATAAACTTGAAGTCGTCCTGAAAAAGCTCCGTGGCGCCGGCAAGCTCACCGAGAAAAACATCAAGGACTCGATGCGCGAAATTCGCCGGTCGCTCTTGGAAGCGGACGTCAACTACAAGGTTGCGCGCGATTTCATCAAGGCGGTCGAGCAGAAGGCGATCGGCACCGAGGTGCTCCAGTCGATTGATCCGGGGCAGTTAATTGTCAAAATCGTCCATGACGAGTTGGTAGTCCTCCTGGGCGGCAAGAACGAACCAATCGCGCCGGTGGACAAGTCACCAACCGTCTACATGGTCTGCGGCTTGCAGGGATCGGGTAAAACCACGCTCACCGCCAAGATCGCCCTGTCTGTCAAGCGCAAGAACAAGAAGGCGCTCATGGTGGCGGCGGATATCTATCGACCGGCGGCCGTCAAGCAGCTCCAGGTGCTGGCCGATCAGATTGCGGTTGAGCATTTCTCACTGGAAGGCAAGAAACCGCCGGAGATTTGCCGCGAGGCTGTCAAGTACGCTGAAAAGAACTTCATCGACCTGGTACTTCTCGACACCGCTGGACGGCTGCATATTGATGACGAACTAATGACCGAGTTGGAAGATATCAAGGCCCTGGTTGACCCTCATGAACTCCTGCTGGTGACCGATGCCATGACCGGACAGGATGCGGTCAAAGTAGCCGAGGAATTTCACGGTCGACTCGGTATCACCGGCGTAGTGCTCTCCAAGCTCGATGGCGACGCACGGGGTGGGGCCGCGCTTTCCATTCGCGCCGTCACGGGCTGCCCGATCAAGCTGGCTTCGACCGGCGAGAAGGTGTCCGACCTGGAGCCGTTCCATCCCGACCGCATGGCTTCGCGCATTCTCGGCATGGGGGATATCGTGTCACTTGTCGAAAAGGCGGAAGAAACTATCGACATGGAACAGGCCGAGAAAATGCAGGAGAAGCTTCTCAAGGCTCAGTTCAATTTCGAAGATTTTCTCGAGCAGATGAAGCAACTCAAGAAGATGGGTCCTTTGGACTCGCTGCTCGGCATGATTCCAGGCGTCGGTAAGGCGATGAAGAACGTTCAAGTTGACGAGAACGCCATGGAACGGATGGTGGCGATCATCAAGTCGATGACCATAGAGGAGCGTCGCAACCCGACCATCATCGACGGTTCACGCAAGAAACGGATCGCCCTCGGATCCGGCAATTCGGTGCAAGCCGTCAACCAGTTACTCAAGCAATTTAATGGTATGCAAAAGATGTTTCACAGTATGAGCAAGAAGAAGTTCAGGGGTCTGCCCAAAGGGATGATGCCCGGAACCTTCGGCAACTCTTAGGAACGGAGGATTTGTTGGCCGTACATTTAAGACTTCGACGTATGGGAGCCAAGAAGCGAGCCTTCTATCGGATCGTAGCCGTCGACTCACGTCGCGCACGTGGTGGCAGCTATCTGGAAAACCTTGGCACCTACAACCCGATAACCAAGCCGGCAGAGATCAAAGTGTCAGAAGAGGGATTGATCCGGTGGTTGGACCTCGGAGCTGTCCCTACCGACACGGTCTGGTCGCTGCTGAGACAGATCGGCTTCTCCACCAAGTACCAACAGTACAAGAAGGGAGAGGATGTTTCGGAAGTAACCCTTAAGACCACGATCACGGAACGCCCTAAGAAGACAAGGAAGATGAAGAAGGCGGCTGTGGCGGCGGAAGCTGAAGCTAAGGTCAAGGCTGAAGCTAAGGCAAAGGCAAAGGCTGAAGCCAAGCCGGCTGCTGAGACGGCCGAGGCTGAAGGTGCGTCTGACGCTGCCACCGAGGCATAGACGGAAGACTCGCTGTTGATTCGCCTCGGTCCGTCGATTCGCTGAATATGGACAATGCTACGGTTCCTCTATCGCAACCGAAGAGCAGAAAGGAACTTCGCCATGAAGGATTTCGTCGTATTTATCGTCGAGCACCTGGTGGATAATCCCGATCAGGTTGACGTGACGGAAATAGTCGGGACCCGTACGACTGTATATGAACTGCGCGTGGCACAGGGTGATCTGGGCAAGGTTATCGGAAAACAAGGCCAGACTGCGAAGTCCATTCGAACTATACTTTCGGCAGCGGCGGCTCGACAGGGAAAGCGTGCCGTCCTGGAAATTCTCGAATAGCCTGTGCCCTCGAACGAACTGGTCATCGTCGGTAAACTCGGCCGGCCCAGAGGATTGCATGGTGAAATTCACGTGACGCCGGCGACCGACTATCCGGAGCGGTTCAACGGCATGGATGAAATCCATGTCAGTACTCGGGACGGTTGGGAGATTTTGAGGATTGCATCGACTACGATGGTCGGCGGTCGGCCCGTGATCAAATTCGAGAACGTTAGTTCCCCGGAGGAAGCTGCGCGCCTGACCAACCGCGAACTGGCGGTGCCGAAAGATCAATTGGTGACTCTTCCCGAAGATGAGCATTTTATTTTTGATCTGATTGGCTGTGAAGTGGTCGAGCAACAAAGTGGTGATCGGATCGGTGAAGTGGTGAATGTAGAGCAATACCCGGCCAATGACATCTATGTGGTAAGAACGACTTCCGAGTCGCCACTTTTGATTCCAGTCGTAGGCAAGTTTGTCAAGACGATTGATATTGTGGCCAAAAGGATCATAGTGGATACGACAGGATTGACTGATGCTTGATGACTCCGGGTATTCATGGCGGCCGGATGATGACACGCCGGTAACAGGCTGATGAAGTTTGAAATTGTAACGCTGTTCCCGGATTACTTCGAACTGTCGATAAGACAGTCGTTGTTGGGGAAAGCGCTTGATAAGAAGCTCTTTGAAATCGAGATAATAGACCTTCGTGACTTTGCCACCGATCGGCATCAAAGTGTTGATGACAAACCTTTCGGTGGTGGCGGCGGGATGGTTCTGATGATCGAACCGATTGATCGCTGTTTGCAGCAGTTGGGCTATCAGCGACGTGACGCGGGTGTGGTTGATGATGACGAGCGAATCGTGCTTACATCCGCCGCCGGTGAGACGTTTCGGCAGGCCGCCGCAATCAGGTACTCGCTGTGTCGACGTTTGACGATTATATGCGGTCACTACCTGGGTGTCGATGAACGGTTGCTCCGGTTGTATGATATCGAAGAGGTTTCGATTGGTGATTTCATCCTCACGGGTGGCGAGGCGGCCGCAGCGGCTATGGTTGATGCGGTGGTGCGTTTGATCCCCGGCGTGCTGGGCAATTTTGAGTCGGCCCTGGACGACTCTCATATGGAAGGGACCCTCGGCGCTCCCTGCTACACCCGGCCGGCGGTCTACGAGGATTTGACGGTTCCCGAGGTGCTGCTGTCGGGTGACCACAAGGCCATTGAGACATACCGGCGCCGTCAGGCTGCGGCTAAGTGCAAGGAGGTCAGGCCCGATCTGTTTCGGGCAGCCGGATTTGATATAGACGATGACGATTGAATCATAGATTTGAATGGTCGACATAATTGGTGAAAAAGAATGTTTGATGGATTGATAGAAAGGACAGCAGAATGAAACGTATAGCCCAGATTGAGAAGAAATACATCCGGGATGACCACCCCGAGTTCCGAACGGGTGATACGATACGCGTACATGTCAAGATCAAAGAGGGTGACAAAGAGCGCGTTCAGGTTTTCCAGGGTGATGTCATCAGTCGCCGCGGTGGCGGTACGGCGGAGACCTTCACTGTGCGCAAGGTGTCAGCCGGAATCGCAGTTGAGCGTGTCTTTCCCTTGCAGTCGCCCAATGTTGCCCGGATCGAACGGGTCCGCGCCGGCCAGGTGCGCCGCAAAAAGCTGTATTACCTGCGCGGTTTAACCGGTAAGTCGGCCAGGATCAAAGAACAGATTATCGAAAGTTCCAAGGCTAAGAAGGCTAAGGCCAAGGCTAAGACCGCCAAACCACCGGAAGCCACGCCAGAGCCACCGGCGGAGAACGC
>CBDUZQ010000267.1:0-4027 GCA_965371755.1 uncultured bacterium | reverse complement strand
GGCTGATCGTGGCCGATCTCAATATCGGTATCCTGTACATTATGGCCGTGACGACTTTCACCGTGATCTCGCTCTTGATGGCCGGCTGGGGTTCCAACAACAAATACGCTCTTCTCGGCGGTATGCGCTCGGCGGCGCAGGTGATCAGCTACGAAGTGCCGATGGTGGTGTCGCTATTGGCGGTCATTTTATACGTCGGCTCGCTATCGATGGTCGACATTGTTGAGTCACAGTCCGGTTGGTTCAACTGGTTCATTTTCCGCGTGCCGTTTGGCCCCATTGCCTTTGTCACATACACCGTGGCGGCCATTGCCGAGGCCAACCGCACGCCGTTCGATATCCCCGAGGCCGAGCAGGAACTGGTGGCAGGGTACAACGTCGAATACTCCGGTATGAAGTTCGCCATGTTCTTCCTGGCTGAATTTATCAATATGTTCACGGTTTCGGCCATCGCCGCGACCGTGTTCCTCGGTGGCTGGAACGGCCCCTGGCTGCCGTCGTGGGTCTGGTTTATGGGTAAGACACTGTCGATGGTTCTCCTTTTGATGCTCGTTCGATGGACCTATCCGCGCTTACGGGTCGATCAGTTGATGGAATTCGCCTGGAAGTTCCTGGTACCGGTGACGTTTGCCAATCTGATCCTGGCCGGAATCTTGAAATACTTGGGATATTGGGAGTAGGTAGTTCTCGGATGGATTTGATAAGCCACATAAAGAACCTTCTCTTAGGTCTCGGCATTGCCGGAAAGCATCTCGGTCGGCATGCGATCACTATCCAGTATCCGGAACAGCGTTACGATATCCCGGAGGGATCGCGCGGCATCGTCGTACTGTTATCCGACAAAAAGACCGGCGAACTAAACTGCACCGCCTGCGATTTGTGCATGCGGGCCTGCCCGACGGCGGCAATACGAATCGATTCGCATCGCGACGAGAACAAAAGAAAAGTCCTCGACGAGTTTATCGTTGACAACGCTTTGTGCTGCTTCTGCGGTTTGTGCGAAGAGGCGTGCAATTTCAGCGCGCTCAAAATGGCGACTAAATATGAATTCTCGACGCTGGACAAGGACGACTTGACCTGGGATAAGAAGAAATTGCAGGAAGTCGGTCTTGATGTCGACTACGTGGACACCCGCAAGAAGAAAAAACCGAAACCGGCCAAGCCTGCTTCAGATAAAGCCGCCTCAACTAAACCGGCAGCACCGGCAAAAGACGATACAGAAACAGCAGCCGAAGAGACGCCGCCGGTTGCTGATAAGACGGTGACCGACAAACCGGCGGATACTGCGACTGAAGCTGCCGACACCGCTGTGGCGGAGCCGCAGCCTGCTACCGATGTAACGACGCCGACTGAGCCGACCGAAGAGAAGCCGCCGGCATCACCGGAGACGCCCACCGAGACACCCACTGAGGCGTCCGAAGAGAAGGCTGTCCCCGAAACTGAGGACAAGAAAGAGGGAGATCAAACCGATGCAAGCGCTTGAGCCCGGCATTGTCTTTTGGATTCTCGCCGTAGTGATCCTGGTTTCCGGGTTTCTCGTGGTGACACTCAGGAACATGTTCCATTGTGCCCTCTGCCTGATTCTGTGCCTGTTCGCAGTGGCCGGCATTTATGTGCTGCTTGAGGCGGAGTTCCTGGCCGCAGCGCAAGTCTTGATTTACGTTGGCGCGGTGGCGATCCTGATTGTGTTCACTGTCATGTTGACAACCGACCTGGCTTCTGAATCACTGATTCAGCACAACGAGAATGGTACTATCGCCTTTGTCGTGTGCGCCTTATTCGCTATCGGTGTTCCCTATCTGATCAAAAATACCGGCGTCTGGATGCCGGCTAAGGGTGAATTGATCAGCGACAACGTCGGCAGTATCGGGAAGTACCTCATGACCGATTTCATGCTGCCGTTTGAATTGGTATCGGTGCTCTTGCTGGCGGCACTGATCGGCGCCATCGTTCTGGCCAGAAAGGAGCGCTCCTGATGTTTTACTATTTGGCTCTGGCGGCGGCTCTTTTTGCCATCGGTCTGTTCGGCGTTCTGACTCGTCGCAATGTCATCGGGATTCTGATGTCGCTGGAACTGATGTTCAACGCCGCCTGCATAAACTTTGTCGCCTTCAACAAGTATATCGCCACCGACGCTCTGGTGGGGCAGATGTTTGCGATTTTCATAGTGGTCGTGGCTGCGGCCGAAGCAGTCGTGGGACTGGCGATAGTTCTGTTGATCTATCGCAACTGGCGCGGGATAGGCATGGATAACGTCAACGTAATGAAGTGGTAGGATAGCAAGCATGACCGAACACTCATATCTGATCGCGCTGCTTCCGCTGTTGTCCTTCCTGATAATTGTCTTCTTCCTCAGGTGGAAGGAGATGGTGTCGGCTGTGTTCTCAATCGCGATGATCCTGGCCTCCTGGGTCATATCTATCATCGTGCTGATCGAGACGCTGGGTCGTCACGGCGAACCGTACGAGGCCTACTACAAGTTTATCGATCTGGTCGGCTTTGTGCCGGAGATCGGCATCCTGATTGACCCGCTGGCGGCCGTGATGCTGTTGGTGGTTACTACCGTCGGCGCCAGCGTGGAGATATACTCCGTCGGCTACATGCACGGCGACCCACGTTTCAGCCGCTTCTTTGCTTACCTGTCGCTGTTCTTGTTCTCGATGCTCGGTCTGGTGCTGGCGAATAACTTCTTCATGATCTTCATCTTCTGGGAGTTGGTCGGTCTGACCAGTTATCTGCTGATCGGGTTCTGGTTTGAGAAAGTATCGGCGGCCGACGCCTGCAAGAAAGCCTTCATCACAACTCGCATCGGTGACCTGGGCTTCCTGGTCGGACTGTTCCTCATTGCCGTATACGCCGGCACGTTTAACTATGGCGGCGTCTTCGACCAAATCTCAGCCGGTGTTATTCCTGCCGGGATTGTTACGCTAATCGCCATCTTTGTGTTCTGCGGCGCCGTCGGCAAGTCGGCGCAGTTCCCCTTGCACGTATGGCTTCCGGATGCTATGGAAGGCCCCACACCGGTATCAGCGTTGATCCACGCTGCGACCATGGTAGCGGCGGGTGTCTACCTGGTGGCGCGCGCCATGACTGTTTTTGTCGGGTCGGCTGAAGCATCGTTGGTCGTGGCCGTCATCGGTTTGATAACGTCGTTCATGGCAGCGTCGATTGCCCTGGTGCAGAATGATATAAAACGTGTGCTCGCCTACTCCACGGTCAGTCAACTCGGCTACATGATGATGGCGCTCGGGTTGTATGGTTACGATTCCGCCATGGGACTCCATTCGCCCGGTTTCTACGCCGGAACTTTCCACCTGATGACGCACGCCTTCTTCAAGGGACTCCTGTTCCTTGCCGCTGGTTCGATCATTCATGCCATTCATACCAACAACATTCAGGAGATGGGCGGACTATTCAGTAAGTTGAAACTGACTGCGCCAGCCTTCATAATCGCATCGCTGTCTATCTCCGGTATCTTCCCGCTGTCCGGCTTCTGGTCCAAAGATGAAATCGTCGCAACTGCATCGCATCATCCGGTTTTTCTGGTGTTCACTTTGCTGATCGCCTTCATGACGGCGTTCTACATGTTCCGGCTATGCTTCCTGACCTTCTTCGGCGAGCCTCGCGATAAAGAGAAGTACGAGCACGCTCATGAATCACCGAAGTCAATGACCTACCCGCTGGTGTTTCTGGCCTTCCTGGCGATCTTCGCCGGTTGGGTCGGCCTGCCCTGGTTGCAGCATGGTTTTGCATCGTTCGTCTATCACGGCGAGCCGTATCATCCGCACGCCAACTGGTGGCTGATGATTATCTCAACCATCATGGCCGTCTCCGGAATCGGACTGGCCTACCTGATGTATTATAAGAAATCGATCTCCGCCGACCGCGTTGCTGAAAAATTCAAACCGCTCTACACGCTTCTTTACAACAAGTACTACTTCGATGAGTTGTACGATGCGGTGCTAATACGCCCCGTGATGGCCTTTGGACGGCTCATGTGGCGTTTCGACGCGGTCGTAATCGATGG
>CBDUZQ010000266.1:0-4028 GCA_965371755.1 uncultured bacterium | reverse complement strand
TTTGCAGTTCTGGAACTCGCGGATATCCTGGAGAAGCCGGAAGATTTCTCCAAACGGATCGGCAAACCGGAGGACATGGGCTATGACGAATTGGCGCGATACATCGAACTGATGAAACGCACCGGGGGACCTCACGTCCGGGAATCGATAGATCTCGATTTGAAACTCGCCTTCCCCCTGTCGTCGTGTATCGTCGTGCTGATATGCATACCCTTCGCCTCAAACTCGCGGCGCGGTGGCATCGCCGTGTCGTTCGCTCTCGGTACCATGGTATCTCTCCTGTACTTTGTGTTGTTTCGCAGCTTGCAGTCAGCCGGTTACAACGAAAAAGTACCCCCGGAGTTGGCGGTGTGGGGAGTCAATGGACTGTTCTTCCTTGTTGGGCTCATCTCTATGTGGAAAGCAAGGAAGTGATGCCGAACAGTGATCATGAGAAGAACCGAGTAGCATGGAATGAAATGGTCGAAGTGCATTGGGACCACCCGGCGCAGAAACGCAAAGAATTTCTTGATGGACGCTGTTCGCTGAAGCCGATGGAACTTGAGGCGGTGGGTGACGTCAACGGCAGGTCGCTTTTGCACCTGATGTGCCAGTTCGGGTTGGACACGCTCTCCTGGGCGCGGCGCGGTGCTGTCGTCACGGGGGTCGATATCTCCGACCGATCGATTCAGCGGGCCGACGAACTCAAGAAGCTGGCGAGGCTGGATGCCACTTTCGTACGCAGTGACGTGCTTGACCTTATTGGTGTCATCGATCAACAGTTTGATATCGTGTTCCAGTCCCACGGAACCCACTGTTGGATATCAGATATGGAACAATGGGCGCAGGTTGTAGCGCACTATCTTAAGCCAGGCGGACTCTTCTTCATCGCAGATGACCATCCGATTACCTGTATCTGGGAGGATATGCCCAATTCATATCTGCACAAGGAGCCTATCCGGTACTCAGGCGAGCCGGACTACTGTGATCGTGAGCACATCATCCAAACCGAGCGCGTCGAGTTCCAGCACCCGCTGTCGGAAATTGTGAATGCGCTGATCAACGCCGGGTTGACAATTGAGCATCTGGGCGAATATGACAAGGGATACTATCCGATTCAGGCCGACTGGTATGAGAAGGACAGATACTGGTATCCGGCCGATGGACCGCCTATGTACCCGCTGATGTTCTCGCTCAAGGCGCGGAAGCCGAGTTAGCGCCCGCATCCAATTCCCTTTTCCCGAACTGTAACGACCCCCCCTACGTCCCCATCTCCCACGAGGCAAGGTATTCTTTCTGCTCGGCTGTGAGCTTGTCGATCGTGATACCCATGCTCTTGAGCTTAAGCGCAGCGATGGTGGCGTCGATCTTCTCCGGGAGCGTGTACACCTGTCGCCCAAACTTCTTGTGATTCTTCACCACGTACTCGGCCGCCAGCGCCTGGTTGGCAAACGACATGTCCATAACCGTGGCCGGATGACCCTCCGCCGCTGACAGATTCACCAGTCGTCCCTCGGCCAGGATATTGATCCGTTTGCCGTCAAGAACGAACTCCTCAACACTGGGTCGGATTATGCGCCGTTTCTTCGCTGCCTTGCGCAGAGCCGGCAAGTCAAGTTCGCAGTCAAAATGCCCAGAGTTGCAGACGATAGCGCCATCTTTCATTTTCCTGAAGTGTTCCAGACGGATCACATGGATATCACCCGTCAGAGTCACAAACAGATCCCCCTTGGACGCCGCTTTGGCTATCGGCATAACGACGAAACCGTCCATAGCTGCCTCGATACCCTTGATCGGATCGACTTCGGTAACGATCACGTTGGCGCCCATCCCCTTCATGCGAACAGCCAGTCCGCGCCCACACCAACCGTAGCCTAACACCACCACGGTCGAACCGGCCAGCAGCATGTTGGTAGCGCGCAGGATACCGTCAACGGTCGATTGACCGGTGCCATAACGATTGTCGAAAAAGTGTTTGGTCTTGCTGTCGTTGACGGCGATCACGGCAAACTTCAGCGCCTTGTCGGCAGCCATCGCTCGCAGCCGGATGACGCCGGTGGTAGTCTCCTCAGTTCCTGCCAGGACGTTATCAATGAGTTCCTGACGATCCTGGTGCAGCGTCGACACCAGGTCGGCGCCGTCGTCCATGGTTATGTGCGGCTTGAAATCCAGCGCCTGGTGAATGTGCTTGTAGTAGGTCTTATTGTCTTCACCGTTGATAGCAAATACGGAAATACCATACTCCTTCACCAAAGCGGCAGCCGCATCGTCCTGCGTCGACAGTGGATTGGAGGCACAAAGTGCGGCCTTGGCGCCCCCGGCTTTGAGCGTGCGCATCAGGTTGGCCGTCTCGGTGGTAACATGGAGACAGCACGCGACGTTTATACCGCGAAGTGGCTTCTCTTTGGCGAATCGTTCCCTGATAGAGCGCAACACCGGCATGTTACGTTCGGCCCATTCGATCTTCTTCTTGCCTTCTTTGGCTAAAGAAATGTTCCGGATGTCGTTCTTCACTGCCATAGCTCATGCGTCCTTGGCCAGCTTTTTGGCCTTATCGGTTTTTTCCCAGGTGAACTCTCTGTCGTTTCGTCCAAAATGGCCATAAGCGCTGGTCTTTACATATATCGGATTCAGCAACTTCAGGCTCTTGATGATTCCTCTTGGCGTGAGGTCAAAATGTTTGTGGATCAACTCGACAATGCGAGCCTCCGGAACCTTGGAGGTCTCATCAGTAAACACCATCATCGAAACCGGTTCGGCCACTCCGATTGCGTAGGCCAACTGGAGCGTACACTTGTCAGCAAGACCACTGGCCACCACGTTCTTGGCAATGTAACGGGCCATGTAACTGGCGGACCGGTCGACCTTGGTCGGATCCTTACCGGAAAACGCGCCACCGCCGTGGCTGGCCATGCCGCCATAGGTATCGACAATGATCTTGCGGCCGGTCATACCGGTATCGGATTGGGGACCGCCGATAACGAACTTGCCCGTCGGGTTGACATAGAACTTGGTTTTGTTATCGATCATCCGTTTCGGCACGACGGGCAGGATCACCTTGTCGATTATCTCGTCGGTCGCCTTGCGGGTGATCTTCTGACCACTTCGGTTCAGTATCTCCTCGGTGTGCTGAGTGGAGATGACGATAGCGTCAGCCCGATGCGGTTTGCCATTACGGTACTCAACCGTCACCTGCGATTTCCCATCCGGACCAAGATACGGCAGAATGTTCTTCTTGCGCACAGCGGTCAACCGCATAGCCAGCTTGTGGGCCAGCATGATCGGCATCGGCATCAACTCTTTCGTCTCACGACAGGCGTACCCAGCCATCAACCCCTGGTCGCCGGCGCCGCCGGTGTCGACACCCTGGGCGATATCAGGCGACTGACTGCCGATAGCGTTCAGGATAGCGCATGAATCATAGGCGAAACCGTAATTGCTGTCGGTGTAGCCGATTTCACGGACGGTCTGTCGAACCAGGTTGTGAATGTCGACATAGGCAGTCGTGGTGATCTCGCCGCCAACTATGACCAGACCGGTGGTGATGAATGTTTCGCAAGCCACGCGGCCATGCCGATCCTGTCTGAGAACTTCGTCAAGAACCGAATCGGATATGCGATCACAGAGTTTGTCGGGATGACCTTCCGTGACCGATTCTGATGTAAACAGGAAGCTTCCTGCCATACTATTATGCTCCTTGCCGTAGAGTGTAACGGCTACGCGATCGACCGGCGCCTCCTGCCTCAGCCACCCTCGATCTCCGAATGTTCACCTATATTGAGAACCCCTGATCTGTTCCTTACTATTGCTTTCGGTCCCAGCAACGAGTTTTTTGTTGTTACGTTTTCAAGCTCACAGCCGCGCCCAACGATGGAGTTGCTGATAACGCAGCGGTTCACATTCGCCCCAGCGCCAATCGATACATACGGCCCGATTTCCGAGTCGGTAACCACCGCCGTTGCATCCAAATGAACCGGTGGAATCAGTATACATTGATCCACCGGACCTGCGGAGTCCATCTTCCCCAGCAGGAACCGGTTAGTGGCCAG
>CBDUZQ010000265.1:0-4047 GCA_965371755.1 uncultured bacterium | reverse complement strand
CATGGCTATGGCCAGCGCCTGAAGTTCCTGTTTGGTCTCTTCGATGCGGGCCGAATCGGAGATGATGCCAGCCGAACGAAGCGCCACGGTGGCGAGAATGCCGGTGATAATGACCACCAGAATGACCTCGATGAGGGTGAAACCGTCTCGGCCGTTGATCTTATGAATGAATCTCCGCGTCATATAGCTATCCGCCGACCATCAATTTGTGTACGCCACCACCACCCAGACCTGAGTGCATCGGGCCGGATGTGTGGCTTTACCGGATCTCAGCCTAACGCCGATCTCCATGTCGGTGACCTCTGACCAGGTCCAGGCGCTACCGGTAAACGGGTTGTCGGTCCACTCCTGACTGTAATCTGCAAAGGAACTGCCCAGTGTTTCTTCCGAACCGGTGTACTCGGCGCCATTGGTTCGCAACACCACTTGAGCATAGGCAGTCTTTACAAACTTCCGGGAGCGGACATAGACGGTCACCGATGTGATCGTGCAAGCGGTATCCGTCGGGTCGGCCGTCGTGTATGTGTCGGCGCCGTAAGATGTGCCGATCGACTTAACACAAGTAGCGTCATCATCGGCACTCACGTCGTCTACACACAGGTAATTGGAACCGCATCCGTCGACAACCAGATTGGCGGCATTGCCAGCATCCACCGGTCGAAGCGTCTCAGTGCCGGGGCCGCTGCAGCCACCGCCACCGCCTCCTCCACTGAAATACGCCGAAGTAAACTTGTAACTGAGCCATTCCTTGTGTCTCGGCAGGATCGTGATGTACCGCAGTAGCGTATCAACATTGGGCACATAGATCATTCGCAAGGGATGTGTCCCGACTGAGAGCGAGTCGAGCGCGAAAATCCCCGCTGCATCCGGTGAGCACGTCTTGGTAGTTGTGCCGCCGACACCGTCAGGAATCGTGATCTTGATGTCGACCGAGTCGAGATAGACAAGTCCCGGCCCCGAGTCGTTGGCATCGGTGATAGTTCCGTTGAGTGTGTTGAGCGTGTAATCAGTCACGGCGTCGGCGATCTTTTTGGTGATGGTCGAACCGCTGCCGGAGGATGTAATCGTAACTCCGCCGCTGTAATTATAGAGGCTGCCCCACTCGTCCATCTTGAAACCGACCGAATCCTGGACCAATCCCGGCAAAATGTAAGGTCCATCCCAGGTGCTGTAGCCGCCGGGGCTTTCATACAGCGCCTGCAAATTCGCGGGAAAGCTGCCGACGTCGCCGACATAGCCGAAGTCCGCTCGCCGCCCGTTGGAGACAATCGCCGGATCCCCAACGATCGCCTTGGCCAGCATCTCCATCTCGCGCTCGGTCTCAACCCTTCGAGCATCCTGAACAATCACTGTGGCCGACTGCATGGCCACAGCTACCAGTATGCCGACGATGATTATCACCACCGTCAACTCAATGAGGCCGAAACCGTTAATATTTCGTATGCGCTGCAACATGAGGCTACCAGACATCACTGAACAGTTGGGTTTGCAGGTAGCTATCGCGACCCGGATCGATATTGATCAACCTGGTGAGGGTGTCGTTGGTGGGTAGATACACCGTTCGTAAAGTGTGTCTCCCAATCGGGATGGAATCAAAAAGCGCCAGACCGTTGCCATCCGGATTGGTTGTGCGTGATGTGTAACCGCCAGCGCCGTCGGGATGAGTAAGGACAATTCGCACCGAGTCTCGAAAAACAATCCCCGGCAAATCGTTGTCGATGTCGACCACGGCAAGAGACAGGTCGTTGTACAGGAGGTCATCAGTGGCGTTGGCGATATTGCGGCTGATACTGGACCCGCTGCCGGTGGAGACGATACTGTTCCCGCCGGAGTAAACGTACGCGCGGCCCCAGCCATCAAGTTTGAATTCCGACGATGCACCGCCGGCGACAGCGTAGAAATCATCGCGTACATAGGGACCGTCCCAGGTACCGTACCCGCCCGGGTTGGTCACCAGCGCATCCAGATTGGGCGGCATAGCGCCGACATCACCGACATAACCATAATCAGTCCGCGCTCCACCGGAGAGTACGGCCGGGTTGCCGGCCACAGCATGGGCCAGTTGCTCCAGCTCGGTCTTTGTTTCCTCAGTGCGAACAACCTCATTAGTACCCCTCAGTGCTTTCACGGCCACCGAAGCGATAATGGCCACGATCACAATTACGATGATCAGTTCAATTAGCGAATAGCCGGTTTCTGAGGTGAGTCTTGCTGTCATCTTACTATAACCTAACCTGGTTCATCTCATAAGATTATCGGCAAGTCTCGATGAGTGGTTTATGGCAGCCCAAGAAAGGTGTAGCCAATGTGCCGGGTCGCGTAGATCAAAATGGCAAGAAATCCTTGAACCTGCAGTCATTTTTGGGTGTTTAAGTACCCACTATGACGAACCAGGTGAAAAATGGAAAAAAAGTTACATGTTGACAAGTTTCTTATGGACAAAATGCATCCTATTGGATATAATGGGCAAGGAAAAACAGAAAGGTGGGGAAACCAAACCCACATTTGAACGGTTAACTTGGTAGCAAGTTAAGCACTGAAGCAAAGGAAGACGGCATGCGGTTATCTCGCAAATCAGACTATGCCCTCAGAGCAGTACGACACCTCTCCGGGCTCCCAAAGGGACAGCTTGGCTCCATCAACTCTGTAGCCGAAGCAGAAGTGGTGCCTCGGGAATTCCTGGCCAAGATTCTCAAGGACCTCACCCGAAGCGGCATCCTGGTTTCATACCAGGGCGTCAAGGGCGGTTATGCCATGGCCCATGAACCCAAGAAAGTCAGTTTCCTCAATGTTATCGAGGCAATCGACGGCCCACTCCATCTCAATCTGTGTACCGAGCCGGAGGGCTGCCGCTGCAATCAGTACGAGACCTGTGACCTGCGCACTTTCTGGGAGACGCAGGAAGCTTCGTTCAAGAAGGCCCTCAGCAAACAGCACTTTGGCAGATACCGCAAGGGTCGCAAGTAAGAACGCCCGGCAGCGCTTAATCTGAATACAATTGATATCGGCGGGTCGCTCTAAAGGAACGGCCCGCTTTCCTTTTTGGGGCTTGTGCGGTCGCGCAGGTGGGTGTTATATTCGTTGTGATAGCACTGGCTGTGTCGTTGGAGAACTTCCTCCGACGGCTGGTGTTAAAGAATAGACGAACCTGTCTTCAGGAGTATAACAATGGTAGATTTCAGCAATAAACAGCATCGAGTAAAGATCGGCCTGGCGGAAATGCTCAAGGGGGGCGTGATTATGGATGTCATCAACGCCGAGCAGGCCAAGCTTGCCGAACAGTCGGGGGCGGCGGCGGTGATGGCACTGGAGCGCGTGCCATCCGATATCCGCGCCGATGGCGGTGTCGCCCGTATGGCCGACCCGGACGTTATCGAGGGCATCAAGAAGATCGTGACCATCCCGGTCATGGCCAAGTGCCGCATTGGTCACTTTGCCGAGGCGCTGGTCCTCGAATCGCTCGAGGTCGATTTCATCGACGAGTCCGAAGTACTGACCCCCGCTGACTACAAAAATCACGTCGACAAATGGTCGTTCAAAGTGCCGTTCGTCTGTGGTTGCCGCAACCTGGGTGAAGCGCTCAGGCGGATCTCCGAGGGTGCGGCCATGATTCGCACCAAGGGGGAAGCCGGTACCGGCGATGTCTCCGAGGCAGTCAAGCATCTGCGTGAAATCGGCACGGCCATGAAGGCGCTGACGGTCACCCCCGATGACGAACTGTATACTGCGGCCAAAGAACACCGGGTGTCGATCGACTTAGTGCGCATGGTAGCCAAAACCGGGATGCTGCCGGTGCCGAATTTCGCTGCCGGTGGAATTGCTACCCCGGCTGATGCGGCCTTGTGCATGTTCCTGGGCGCTGAGGCGGTGTTTGTCGGCTCCGGTATTTTCAAATCCGACAATCCGGAGAAGCGGGCCAAGGCTATCGTGGCGGCTACCACGCACTACAAAGACGCCGGTATCGTGGCCGATGCTTCGCGCGGTCTTGGTGAGGCCATGAAAGGCATCCAGGTCGACAGCATCCCCGACGAGGAGCTGCTCCACACG
>CBDUZQ010000264.1:0-4066 GCA_965371755.1 uncultured bacterium | reverse complement strand
ACTGCTTCCGACGCGTTTCATATTGAGGGCGTCTCCTGTCATAGAAAGCCGACGTTTTCCTCTAGTTATCGGCATTTCATAAGCAGTTCTGAGGCGCCGGTCATACCGACCGGAGCACTCCGGCACCACACCCGGAGCGTCCGGTGGAATCAGCACCATTTGCCGCAACCACATGAAAACGCCTGGTGATGTAATGTCTCGAAATGTGTGGGTTTCGGCCCATACACTGTGGTAGTCGCTCCCCTAATCATTCGGCTTGGAGTCCAGCGTCGGTTGCCCCACAACGACTTAGACGGCCAATAATTCTCATCGCCCCTCGGCACCCTACTTGCACATCAGTAGCTGGAATCCTGAAACGGGACAGATATTAATAAGGCAGGAGTAGCTATGAATGATAAAGGACTGTCGCTGCTGGAGACGCTGGTCAGTATGCTGATTCTTAGTTTCGGTATACTTGGCATGGCGCCCCTTTTTGTGCTGTCGATAGAGAGCAACAGTATGTCGCAGGACGTAATGACGGTTTCAAATCTGGCCAAGGAAACGATAGAGTTCTACCAAACGTCCGACTCCCTGCCGGGCCTGCCGTATGACCAAACCGAATACGCCATCGACGGTACCTACGATCGCCAGATACTTATCTGGGACAACACAACCGACACCACCATCACGGACGGTTTGTGCCACATACAAGTCATTATAACGTGGACCGACAATGTCGGGGTGTCGCGGTCTGCGCCGTACAAGAGCATTTTGGATAAAGGATGATGCAGGATGAAACGTTTTACCAAAAAGATATTTCGGTGTCAGCGAGGAATCAGCGTTCTCGAGTTACTGATTGCGACGCTGATAACCGGCGTCATGACGACCGCTGCTTTCCAGTTTCTCGTGACCATGCAGAATCAGTCCGAGGCGCAGCAGAACCTGTCGGAAGCCCAGCTTCTCTGCCGTAACAGCCTGATGGATATCAAGAAGAACCTCCGGATGGCCGGCTACAAGATAACCGGTCACCCGGCCTATGAGGTTAAGGGCGATACCCTGGCCGTGTACGTTAGCCGGTCGCAGCCGGTCGACACTGTTCTGTACTACCTTCAGGAATTCAATGACGGTGAATACGCCTCCATGCCCGACTTTCCCGAAGGGCGCCAGGTGTACCGTCTGATGAAACAGACCAATTCCAACCCTGCGGACGAATTCGCCGACTACGTCCTGAATGTCCAGTACGACCTGACCGATCCGTCGAACGTCATCATTCAGGTAACCACCCAAACACCGCGTCCGGATGAGGACTATCCGTTCTTCAACGGCTATCGATCGTATTCACTTTCGGAGCGGGTCAAAATTCGCAACGCCTGATAAGTGAGGGGAATAAAATGAAAGCATTACTTGACAACAATCGCGGTTCCGCCTTGCTGATCTCACTTGCCGTCATGGCCATGTTGGCCCTGGTGGCCTTGATGGCGGTCGACCGCTCCCAGACCGATTTTGAGCTGTCGTACAATCAGTTGCATGAAGAGCAAGCCTTCTATGTCGCCGAGGCCGGGATGCAGGAAGCTCTGGTCGCCATAAATGCAGACAACGACTGGCGTACCGGATTCAGCCGGGTTGGTTTCGGCAACGGCGTATACAGCGTGACGCTCATAGATTCCTCCATTGACACAACTCTCTTCGATACCGTGATAATCCGATCGACCGGGCTTGTGGATGGCGGCACGGCCCGCGTTGAACTTGAGACGGCACCTGAGTACAGGCATCCGTTCAAGTTTGGCATGTTCGGCGAGGCCGGCATAAACCTGGATAAGAACACCTGCACCGACTCTTACAACTCGGATTCAGGCTCCTATGCCGAAACGGTCCTGGATTCGATGGGCGATATCGGGTCGAACGGCACCATCACCTCGTCCAAAGACGTGAACTTCGGCGGGGATATCAGTGTCGCCACCGACGGAGGAATCAGCCTGGGTGTCAATAACACCGTTACAGGTGATACTACCTCAACCGCCGACTCCGTGGACCTGGACATCATTCCGGACTCCGAATACGACTGGGCCCGAGACAACAGCGACGCTCTTACCGGCATTTCCGGTAGTGGGTATTCATACATCCATGGCCAGAGGGACCTGATCGCCGGTGCTGACGCCAACGTTGTGCTCGCCAGCGGCGTTTACTACTTCAACAATATAACACTTGGTCAAAGGTCAACGCTGTCGCTGGCGCCGGGTGCGGAGGTGACCCTTTACGTCAACGGAGATATCATCTTGAATCAGGCTTCTACCGTTAATGACGGAGGCGCCCCCCCGGATCTGATGATCTACTCCAGAGGGTCGAGTCTCCAGTTCGCTCAGGACAACGTTTTCTATGGTGTATTCTACGGCCCCAACGCACACATCCAGTATGACCAGACGACCGAGGCGTACGGCGCGCTGGTAGGAAACACCCTTCAGCTGGACGAGGGAGCATGTTTTCACTATGACCGCATGCTCGCGAACATCACCAAAGGCAAGACCGGCCGGATGTTTGCACTATCGTGGGGGGAGATATACTAGGTCAGGCAAGTACAATCCGGAACTTACCAAGAAAGGCGTGACTTCTGTCACGCCTTTTGGCGGCGTGGTATCGGGCGACCCCGCCCGACGCTTGCTACGCAACCCAAGTGCTGTCAGACGAGTCGCCTGACAGCACTTGCCGGCGGTTGACGTGGACATCCGTATCCCGGTCAACCTAAAGCGCCAGCCGCAACCCCCCATACATTATGCGACCGTAAACCGGCGCATACATGAAGGCCGCATCGTCTACGTGCTTCTCTTTCTGCGTGTAATCCGTCAGGTTCTTCGCTCCAATGTACAGATTATAACGATTGAAAAGTGTTTTCGATATCTTCGCATTGAGGATTACAAAGGATTCGGTTTCGTGGATCTTCACGTCTCCAGGATCAGCCGGTTCCGTCAGATCGAGAAACATCTTGCCCTTATAATCCGTGTCGAGCACCAAATTCCACGTCGACGGCGTATACTTCACCTTCAACCCACCTGCGATTTCCGGGTAGCGTGAGATGTTCTTGCTAACTTGTTCGAACTCGGTTCCAACCCAGTCACCGCGAGGATTGTCATATTCGCCCTTGAAATACTCAAGCCGAACACCCACCGCTATATCCGTAGTCAAAGCAAGTGAACCATTGAACTCGCATCCCATAACGAACGCGTCGTCGATATTCTCCCACTGGTACGTATATCCCAAATCAGCGACCTCATTATCGGCTTCAGCGAAGGCAATCGCGTCCTTTAGCTCAGTGCGGTATAGATTGAGACCGGCATTCCACCTGGCTTTTGTGTAGTCAGCGCTGACCGAATAGCTAAGTGATTTCTCAGGCTCTAAAGAACTCCCCTTGTATACCCGGGGCGATCCGCTGCACAAATGAAGGTCCTCGGAGAATCCGTAAGGCACCCTGAAACCACTACCGACGGCGCCACGCAAAACAAGGGCACGTGTAGCGCTGTACTTGACGGCTAAACGGGGGTTGATCGTCGTTTCATCGTACTCCAGTGGTTGGAGTCCTTGCGACATTACGTTTCCCGAACCACGGAAATTGTCTTCGGACGAATGGTAATCGAATCGCAAGCCGCCGACGATTTCAAGTCGGTCGGTCACTCGAAACTCGTCCTGAAGGTACGCGCCGATATCTGTGGCCTCCTTCTCGGAAGTTGAGGTGTACGCTTCCTGGGAGTCGATATCCATATACATCCCGCGCTCGTCCAGGTTATCGTGGCTGAACTGGACCCCCGCAAGAAGCCGGTGCTGCCGGTGAAGGGGATGCACCAGATTGAGACTGGCCACGAGAAGCTGTTCCTCAGCGATATAGGGACGCAGCAGTTCAACAGGCGGCGATTCACCCTTCGCCTCCTCATAGTCGCTCAAGAACGTGTCGTTGGTGGCATCCCGCTTGTGCTGCGTCAAGGTGACATTCACGCTGATCTCATCGGCGGACGGCAGCCACACATGATAATCTAGTTGCACTGTGTTGCGATCGGTGATAATACGTTCGGCGCCGGGAGCAAACGGATTCTCAAAC
>CBDUZQ010000263.1:0-4071 GCA_965371755.1 uncultured bacterium | reverse complement strand
ACGAGTTTGGCGACCCGCTCCCCTTCACTACCACCGACGGTTCGGTGGCTTGTGACGGCAGTTGTTGTCAGTTGCGCGGCGACGTCAATAATGACGGCGCTGAACTAATAGATATAGCCGACTTGCTTTACCTGATCGATTACATGTTTCGCGGCGGCCCTCCGCCGGAATGTTTCGATGCTGCCGATATCGACGCCAGCGGCTCAGAGCCGCTGGACATCTCCGATCTGTTTTATCTGATCGACTACATGTTTACCGGCGGCCCGCCACCCCCGCCCTGTCCATAGGTGATCAGGTGGCAACATTACAGGGATGTTGATTGTGTTTTGAAACCCTTATATGGGAAATCTCGGCCTGATGAAGAGCGGAAAGTTCTCAGGCTGTCTTATAGCGTCTCTCCGGAGTGTCTCGCATGTGAACGATGTGATGTTGTCAAGCATGTTCGCATACCAACAAGTGCTCAAATGTTTTGACGCGCAGGAATTAGTGTAGGGTCGTGACAACAAGACGGCACGACCGCCCTGACCGGCGACCTTGAGGTGGGGATCGACGGAGCTTCACCGAAGGTGGCGACGGAGGTGTTCGTGTTGAGGCTATCGCAGAGTTGAGTTGATAGCCGGTTGAGGAGGATTTGCGGGTGGATTCGATACTGCCTCCAAGTGCACGTGGCTGTGACTGTCGGAGGACATCATCCGATAGCCGGGCAGGCTCTCATCCTCGACACTTTGTCAGACCGTTCTGCTCAATGGTTTCGTGGTCGCAGTTGTTGGTGACTGCCCTTGCTTGGTTGATCCTGAGTTCTCAGGCAGTGGGTCTGAGGGTGGCGCCGATGAGTTCTGAACAGATGTTGGCCCACGCCGATGTGATCGTTTCCGGCGTCGTGGTCGGCGCCGAAGGTCGTTGGTCGGGTCAGGGTCAATCCATGATCGCAACGGACTACAGGATCCAACTCAACCGCGTAGTGCACGACCCCGATGGTCAGGTTTCCGCCATCTGTACGGGCGATACCCTTACCTTGAGCATGGCCGGCGGCGAGGTTAACGGCAGGAAGGTCGCCGTTCCCGGCATACCACACTATGACCTGGGCGAGACAGTGATCCTTTTTATCGACTCAGACGAGCTTGGCTCGATCTCGCCGTTGGTGGGCGTATTTGCGGGAGACTATCGTGTCTCGCGCGCTCCGGAGACGGCTGGCCGCGTGGTTGGGCCGTCGGGCGCCGTCATCATGCGCAGCTTCTTTGCGACCGACGACGACGTGGTTGACGGTTTCACTCTAACGGCATTCTTGGCCGAAATCGAACGGGCCTTACCGATAGCGCTCTCGGACCCTTCACTCAAACTTTACCCGTCTGAAAATCCGACAGCGAGCGGACCTGCCGTCCACACCGGCTCGCAGATTCCGCAGGCGATACCGAGCGAGGGCGGGGTGGTCTCGCCGTCAGGGCCGACCACCGTCCCAAGTCAGGATACCACTGAACCACCGAAGAACGATGAGAGATAACCTAAGAGTTCAAATAAAGCATGCCGCCGGAGTGCGGTAGTTACAGGAGAAACCACTTTGAGATCGATCACGACTGCCCTGATAGCCACGTGCATGGTTCTGCTGATTGGAGCCGGCACGACGCACGCTATTTCCGTGGAGCCGGTAAGCCCCGAGCAAACGCTGGCCAACGCGGAAATGATTGTCGCAGGTACGATCACCGATGTGCGGACCCGTTGGTCCGGTTTTGATGAGTCGATGATCGCTACCGATTACACGATCACTCTGGATCGCATCGTTCACGACCCCGAGGCGCTGTTCGGCGCCAAGGCAAAAGGGGAGATGATCACGCTCAGTTTTGCCGGTGGCACTATCGGTGAGAAGTGGGTCGCCGTTCCCGGCGTTCCGCGGTACGAACTGGGCGAGCAAGCAATCTTCTTCATCGACGGCGACTGGGTAAACGGTATCTCGCCCTTGGTCGGAATCACTGCCGGAGACTATCGTATCTCGAACAACACCGGCCTGGTGCTGCACGGAACGGGTGGGCCGGTCGAGCGATCGTTCTTCGCCGGTTTTGATGATGCCCCTGGCGGCTTTACCCTTGATGAGTTCATCAGCGAAATCATCCGCGCCTTGCCGGAGGCCACAGCCGATAAGAGTTTGGAACTCGGTCAGACCGTAGAAATCCCGGATGAGATCAGGCACCTCGTTTTTGCGGGAGATCAGATTCCGCGGGCAGTGCCGATCATGGACCAACCGGCGGCGATTTATGACGCTGTCGCATTACCGGCCTCGGATGCGACGCCGTTGATCTCGATCCCGGAGCCCGAGGAAGTCGAGTTTTCGGAGGCGGGTGAATTCGATCAGGACCAACTGGTCAATCTTCCCGCAGACAAGTACGCCTTCTTGTGGGGACCGCCTGATGCCACTTCCAATTTCAACATTCCACCGATTTACTATTCGGGAACGCTTTGGGGACCTAACTTCGAATACTCTCTGTCAGACTGGAACCGCTATGCTGACCTTTTTCGGAAGTACACAACTTCGGACAACACCTTCGGTCACCAGGGACGCAATGATTTCGCTTTCACCGATTGGACCACCTTCCAGACGGTTTACGGATTCTCGCTGCCGTCAACCGTTCTCGGTATTGCCGTTATGTACAACTCTGCCGGGAACAATATCAGCGTCGGGGAGAAAATCTACGAATCCGATATTATTCTGAACGTCGACAAGAGCTGGACGCTGGACTGGGCCGTTGGCTACGCCAACTGCAGCGTCTGGTTTATGCGTTCAACGACGGTCCACGAGGCGGGTCACTGTTTCGGTCGTGAACATCAGTTTACCGCCGATCCGGCGGCTACCTACCATTCGGTTATGAACTATCCGCCGTGCGGCGCCCTTGACACCGAGTTCTGGCTGCCGTTGGTGGACGATCCGCAGTCGATTCGGGCCGCCTATCCCGGTCGTATTAATGCGATTGACGATTTGGGTGTGGAGCTATTCCGTACCGCCGGCGGCGGCGGCAGCAGCGGCATTCCGGTGGTCTGGTCAACCTTCAATTCAACTGTGGAGGCGGGACAGACTTTCTCGATGAACAACTTCATCATCGAAAACCTGGGCACCACGACCATGACGCCGGCGATTGGCTGGTACCTCTGTCCCAATCAGCAGAACTACACCGGCGCTATCTACCTGATGAGCACAACTCACAGTGCTATCGGTACTTTTGCCTATTGGAATACCTCGCGAACGATCACCGTGCCGGTGTCGGTGCCGCCCGGCAACTATTACATCGCCGCCGCGATACAGGCCGACGACCATGACTGGAACCGTTCCTGTTGGACCAACACACGAATCACTGTAACCTGTCCTCAGGTTTCTACGCCGACTGGTCTAACGTGTACCGCCGGGTGCGGCTATATCGATCTGAGCTGGAACGCCGCCACCAATGCTACGTCGTATCGGATTTATCGTGACGGAGTGTTCTTGACCTCGGTCACCGGGACCAGCTATCGTGACAACAGTCCTGGCGCGTCACAGCGTTGCTATCAAGTCGCGGGTCAGAACGACTGCGACGTTTCGGGCGCATCTACTCAGTCCTGCTGTACGGCGCTGTCCGCACCAGCTACCCCGACCGGATTCTCGTGTACGGCCGGGTGCGGCTATATCGATTTGAACTGGACAGCGTCTTCAGGTGCGACTGCATACCGCGTCTTTCGCGGAGGACAGCAAGTGGCGATAGTCGCCGGAACCAGTTATCGGGACAACTCTCCAGGCGGTGCTCAGCAATGCTACACTGTTCGGGCCACTAACTCATGTGGAACCTCGGCGGCCACAGCACAGTCCTGCTGCACGGCCCTGACCGCTCCGCCAGCCTTGAGCAGTCTCGTGTGCACACCACTTTGTGGAGCCATCAGCCTCGACTGGTCACCGTCGACCGGCGCCACCAGCTATTGGGTGTACCGGGATGGGTCCTTCCTTCTTACCGTGTCTGGATCCGGTTATCAGGACCCCAGCCCCGGCAGCGGTGAGTGCTGCTACATTGTCACGGCCGTCAATGTTTGCGGCGAGTCGAGTGATTCTCCGCG
>CBDUZQ010000262.1:0-4075 GCA_965371755.1 uncultured bacterium | reverse complement strand
GTGGTTCCCGGAGTGGGTGCCACAAGTGCCCGCTGCTGCTTCAGGAGCAGGTTGAATAGCGAGGATTTGCCGGCGTTGGGTCGACCCGCAATTACCAGCTTGAATCCTTCACGAAGGATACGTCCCGAGTCATAGCTCTTGCTGAGGGCGCTGATCGTTGAGATCAGTTGGCTGAGGGCATCAGCGCTGCTCCGATGGTCTTCCGGCGAGATATCCTCCTCTAGGTAGTCAATGCCAGCTTCGATTTCCGCGAGTATCTCCACCAGTGCTTTTCGGAGTGTCTCGATGTGCTCCGCGTATGCTCCCGACAGATGCTCCCGTGCCACATTTAGCGATGTCTCGGTGTTGGCGGCAATAGTCTCAGCGACTGCTTCGGCTCGGGTCAGGTCCATTCGCCCGTTCAGGAAGGCCAAACGGGTAAACTCGCCCGGTTCTGCGGCTCGTGCGCCTGATGTTAACAACTGATCCAACAATAGCTTAACTACCTCGGAGCCGCCGTGGCAGTATATCTCCACCTGGCTCAAACCTGTGTATGAACGACCCGCCGGCATGTAGACTGCCATGACTTCATCGAGCCGCTCGCCGCTGCTGCCACAAAACCATCCGGTCCGCATCTGAAAAGGACGCCATGCCACCTGACGTCTGCCGGAGGATTTGAAATGTCTCTTGAGAATATTCAGACTACGGTCGCCGGCGATCCGGACAGCGGCAATGCCGCCTTGTCCCGGCGGCGTAATCACGGCGGCGATGGTGTCGCCGCCCAACAGATCAGAGTTTTTTTTTTCGGCGGCATAGCCTACGTTGTCATAACTTCTGTATTCTTTCGACGCTTGAACAGCACGTAGTCAAGCAGTGAGAAAACAGAGAAACACACCCAGTATAGCACCAGCCCGGCCGCGAACTTATAGAAGATGAAACCCATAAACAGCGGCATGATGTAGCCAATCATCTTGTTCTGCGCCGTGCTCGGCATGGTCAGTTTCTGCGAGAGGAACTGCGCTACCACCATTATCACAACCAAAATCATGTAGGGATCGGTGAGGCCCGATGCGCCGCGCGACAAATCACTGATGAACCAGACGAAGGGTGCGTCGCGCAGCAGGATGGTGGAACGGAAAACACTGAAGAGCGCAAAGAACAACGGCATCTGCGGCAACATCGGCAGGCAGCCGGAGATGGGATTAACGCCATGCTTTTTGTAAAGCTTCATCATCTCCTTGTTCACGGCCTGCGGGTTCTTCTTGTGCTTGACCTTGAGTTCTTCGATTTTCGGCTGCAGGTCACGCATCGCCTGCATTGACTTGAACGATTTCATGGACAACGGCAGGGTGATGATTTTCACCAGAAGCGCGAACAGAATTATGACCAAACCATAATTCGGAACATAATCGTACATTCGCGGCAACACCCAGATGATAGCGATGGCGAATGGTTTGATGATCCACCCGACGAATGGCGTGGTGCCGATGTCGAGCATATCTTCCAGCCCGACATTGTACTCGGATAGCAGTGTGTAATCCAGGGGGCCGACAAAGACGGTGACGCTGTCGCGCAAGGTGTCCACCCCGGCAAACTCCATGACCATCCCGGCGGTGATGCGACGCGCTTCGATACTGCCTTCAGGGGTGGAGACGTTAAACTTTTCACCGTTCGCAAACACACTTGAAACTTCACGGTGAGGAATGAGCACCGCTGCAAAATACTTCTCGCGCAAACCGACCCAGGTGGTCTGGCCGTCCATGGTCTGTCTCAATTTGCCGTCCTCGAAATCGTCCAACGTCTCGCGCGAGCCGGCCTGCATCGTGACCGCCTCCATCAGTTCGTAATCCGATTGTGGTTGCGGCTCGGTCACGCCGAGCGGTGTATTCCAAGCTAACCGATACTGCCGCTCGAAGCCCAGATTCCGAGTACCGAGGAGATCCAGGGTCAGGTCATAGTGATACTCGTCGGGGTAGAATCTCAGCGTTCTTTGAATCTGACCGCCGCTGCCGTTGTCATAAGTGTACACCACTTCGAATGTATCGCGGGTGGCGTCATAGTGACCGGGTTGGAGATTCGACACGAAGGGGAGCCGCGCCGTCGAAAAAGTGCCGCCGGCAAAAGTCGCCGTCGGGGTAGCTTCGTGGGCGTCGGGGAGCATCTCGATTATTTGGCCGTTGCGATAGGTAAAATCACGTAACTTGAGCGAGACCGGACCGCCGCCGTAGTTGCTGAGAACTACCTCGTATTTGTTGGTCTTCACAAAAATGGTGTCGCGTCCGAGGCTGTCGGTTGATTCCACAGGTGTAGGGACAAGCCGATCAGCCGGTTGCCGTTCGATCTCAGCCTCCGCCTGCTGCTCAGCCTCCGCCCAGTCTGGCGCTACCCGGGCGGAATCAGCCTGTATGGCGGTCGGTTCCGGTACCGGTTCGACCAGCCCTAAGAACTCAAGTATCTGGCCGTAGAATACAATTGCAACGACCAGCAGTATGACCAAAGGTAGCGTTTTCTTGTCCAATTTAACCTTCCCTGTCTGAATCTTCCTGTTACACTCAGTCCATCGGTGATTCTACTCAACCGGGTCATAGCCGGGCTCATGCCACGGGTGGCACCGGAGCACCCGCTTGATACTCATTATGCTCCCGCGCCATGCTCCGTACTTCCGTAGCGCATCCTGCGCGTAATGGGAGCAGGAGGGGTCAAAACGACAGCCATTACCAAAAATGGGCGAGAGACTATATCTGTAGAGTTCAATCAACAGGATGAGAATGCCGGCAACCAGCCCCACCTTAGTTGAGGGCATCGTTGATGTGTTCGATTGTCTGATCGATTTCTGCATGTAACTGCCTAAAGCCAGTCTGGGCGGAGCCCCGACGGGGCAAGATACCAAGTCTCACCGGCTCCTTCAAGCTGCCCCGACATAAGCGAACGGCCTCGCGAAGGCGACGTTTTATGCGGTTTCGCTCAACCGCCGATCCTAATGCGCGCCCTACAAAGACGCCGTACTGGAAACGATCCGATGGCTGCCATACACAAGCCAGGCTGTTGCAGGTATGCCGTCGGCCGTCTCTGAACAATCGCTCAATGTCGCGGCGACTTTTCAAGCTGGTAGCCCTTGGGAGTCTATTTCTTCCGGCCAACACTGACAGTCAATCTTTTGCGACCCCTGGCCCGGCGCCGCGCCAATACTCGCCGGCCGCCTTTAGTCGCCATGCGTGATCTGAAGCCGTGGTCGTTCAGCTTCTTCCGGTTCGATGGTTGAAATGTTCGTTTCATTAATACGCAATCCTCATCAAATAAAGTTTATCAATATAACTATTCACACCGAGTCGTCAAGGCAATTAAGGCTCTTATCGCTCTTCATTGGTTTCTCTTTTTCCGACAACCAGTCCATAGCTCCCTGCTTTCAATCGGCCATGTCGGTGACCAATCCGCCAATGTTGATCCATTTTGACGTTGCCAACCACTATCATAACAGCTTACTTTAGGACAAGGACAATATTCGGAGGGAGTCGTGTCTTTATTGGCTCTACACCAGAGAAGTGTCGTTCGATCTTAGCAGGCAAGATTTTTCAGCAGGCTTGTCTGCACACAGGATGCAGGGCCATCATGTAGAGACGGCGAGTATGATGCATTACATTCGAGTCTATTCGGACGCTGACGGAATGTCGCACTTTGAGGACGCGGAGATGGAGTTCAGTTCGGTTGACTTCGCTCCTCCCGCGCCGCCTTTGGATCTGTCAACGTTCTCGGCTGCGACCCAGCTCGGTTTCTTGCGCGCTCCTGTGGGGTGGGAGGGAGATTGGCATCCGGCGCCCTGCCGCCAGTGGATCATCTACCTGACGGGGGAAATCGAAGCCGAAGTGAGCGACGGCGAGATTAGGCGCATCGGGCCTGGGTCGGTAACGCTGGTTGAGGACACGACCGGGAAAGGGCACAAAAGCCGGGTTGTAGGTGAGGCCGAGGTGCTGACGGTGGTGGTGCAGTTGGAGGATTGACTCAGTGAGGGTGACGACCTAACGTAGACTGGACTATTGATCTGACAGAGAGTATGAAACCTGATGACGACAAGACACAGACCCACGTGATCCTGACC
>CBDUZQ010000261.1:0-4076 GCA_965371755.1 uncultured bacterium | reverse complement strand
GCGTCGAGGCTTCTGGACACTTCTACTTGATCATGAGCTTCCGCAAGTAACCCTACTCAGTCCCTAAAGTCTGGGAGACCTGCTGCTTCCGGTTTTATGAGTGCAGAATTTTGGCTATTTATCACGATGGGGAGATAGATCTCCGACTCCCCAAACTGGAGCAGAATCTGCTGATCGATTACCAGCGATTCGTTCCCAGCTCCGTCTCGGAACTGACCGTAGACCGTGCAAACACTACCGTATGCGCAACCGAGCGTCCAGTTTTTGGGCGATGAAAGTGGTTCCCACGGCGAGGCGCCAATCTCTTCCTGGGTATTGGAGAACCTCATATGGACGTCGCCACTGGCAACGAACATGCCTGCGTGTTGCGGCCCCACCAATCCATGTTGCACACTATGGGAACCAAATCCGGCAGGGCCGTCGAATTCACTGTCGGTATCAACAGCGTCCACGAACAAAACCACCGCGCGTGAAGTAGCAACGTCGCCACCGTCGGTGACGTTGGATCCGCCGATGAAAAAGGCGCCTTGTGGAGGTATTGGATCCTCTTTCGGAGTAACCGCCATTTGATCCGAGTAGGCCCCTTGGGCGCCACCTTCTCCCTCACCGTAAAGGGTTAAGTGGTATGTCTGGTCATTGTTGAGCCCCGGGAGAACGAAGTCCCCCCGGTTGCCCATGTCTTGGCATTCGCCAAGTTCACCGGCAGCTTTGCTGACGCAGACCCGGACGTTGCTGTGGGTGTCTGCCCGCTGAGACCAGCCGATTGCCACCCGCTCGCTTAGCGGGCGGAGAGTGATACCTCTGACATTGAAAGCCTTGTCGTCAGGGGCCCAGAGAGGGTTACGGCCGGCGTTGACTTCGCTGCCATCTTGCTCACCACCACGGTCGGTATCGGCCTGGCACGGAGAGGTGCCTACACCCAGCTCACGAATGTTCGAGAGCCCGTCGCGGTCGTTGTCGACCTGGGAGTCATCTTCACCCACGATCAGCTTACAACGACGTTCCCAGTCGTCTGGCATACCGTCTTTGTCTCTATCACCCTCATACTGGCCTTCATCTTGCGGGCCGTCAATCCAAAATCCGCCATTCCATTCGCGGAACAGCGTTTCACTTGGATCGGCAGGATTGGGAAATTCGGCAACGATGCGGACACCATACGACCCGCCATGCTCCGTGAGACTGTAGGGAAATCCGTAAATGCCGTCTCCGGCAGCGCCGTCGTGATTGTTGCCGTCGTCCCGCAACACCACCGTATCAGTGCCACCTTCGTTGGCGATCACCGCAAACACATCGGCTCCGGGGATCAACCCTTTGTGATCCATAAGCGTGGCCACAATGGGGACGACGTCCCCGGCTTTGCCCTGACCGTCGGTCAGGTTGAGCAGGTTGCCTTCAAGACGAATTGGCGATTCCACCGCCAGATTCATGATGTAGTCACCTGGAATTTCGGCGTACCGCACCCTGAAACCCCAAGTCCCAGGTTTGGGTTCTTTGACTATCACCACGTCCTGGAAAGGATCGTTGCGAATGTCCCACTCCCCTGGAGTAGTTGCATCGGCTGGACTGATGGGGATCCAGCGTCCGGCCGGGTCCATCCCCGGCATCAGCAGTTCTACCCAGCGGACCCCTTGGTTATCAGGCTGTTTGCCGGCCGCCAGGAACTGGAAGCTGCGCACCGACTTGTCAATCACGGCAAAATGCGTGCTATAGTCCGTTGTCGGCACGCTACGATGCAAAAAGTGGAATAGACGGGCAGCGTCTTGCGAGGCCACGTCTATGTATTCGTTGGCATTGGCAATGCCTAGCTGGCCGGGATAAAAATCGGCCGCCGCGACAAGGACGATTGCGTCCGCCAACTCCGCCGGTACGCCCATGGCCGTCAACTCATTTTTCGATGATTCAACCGACCTTAGCGAACTAGTTCCCAGCCCAGAGGTAGGGACTGGTATATACGTGCCACAGTTCTGGGCAGCGATCTGAGCTAATAATGCTCCAGGCGCCTCTGGCCCTAGACCGATAGTGTCTACACACACACCGGCCGTGTCCAGTGCACCCCTGACGGCCGGGGTGTCATAGAGCGGGTGGACATTTTCCCGCCCATCACTGAGCAGGATGATGTGGTCAGGATTGGTGTTGCCGGGGTTGGCCAGCAACATATCCTTAGCGTCGATCAAGCCTTGACCCGTGTTGGTCCAGACCGGTCGATCAGTGACCGTGTCAACGGCCGCTTTGGCAGTCGCTATGTCCCCGGGAACAGAGACATCGTTGATCCGGGCCAGACGGGTGATATTCCCGTTGGCACAATTACCGCTACCTCCTGGCAGACCGCAACCCACGGGGCTGTCTAACCCACCATGACCGATGATGCCAATACGATCGCCATTTTTGAGCAGATCAGGCAGGACTCTGCCTGCCTTCTTGGCATTGTCGATGCGCGTGCCCTCGCCCGGAGTATCCTCCGTAGCCATCGATCCAGACTCGTCAAATACATAGACCGTATCGACATTCCCAGGAGGCACGTACAACAAGGCATCCATCTCACTATCACAGATTGTGGTATTGAGGCAGACCTGGTAGTCCACGAAAGTGGTGCCGCCTGGCTTCACCGGAGGGATAATCACTCCCCAGTATTCGCCAGGACCGACTTCCTGGAATGATCCCGGAACCAGGACAGGGGCGTCGCCCTCGGCGTCGAAGGAAAGGCTAGATGAGTCGATGCCGCTGACCGGCAACCCACTGCTGGTGACCTCGAATCGAGTCAAGGTCGCAATCGGACTACTGGGATCCCCAACCATTGCGTGGCCGGGGTTGTGGACGGGTTCCAATATGTTCAGTGTTGGCGTTGAGCAGGTAGCGGTGACCTCATAGGTCATCACGCTATCAAAGCTGGTGACGTTGACAACTAGTTGGTCGTTGGCCGGGAACCCGGCAAAGAGCCGGGTAGCATTGTCGCCAATGTGCGCCGACCGCTGCACCGACGGTGTGCCGGTATCGACTGCCAGGAAGTTGATGCCGACCTCACCCCCGAGGGGTTGTGTTTCGACATGCAATTCCACAAACTCGCAGCCAGTCAACGGGTTGATCCGGTAATATCTACCGGTCCAGTCCTCAGGAGAAGATTGCACCCAGCTCTGGCTACCACCGGACATATTAACGTTCTGAGCGAACGAGGGCGTTCCGGTGGGTTGATCGTCGGCATCCGGGAAAACCAACTCCGGCTGGGTAGCCGGGTTAGCATACGGATAAGAGTAGTAGGCAGCTTCGAAATCGACGAAGGCCCACTTTTCGGTCTTGGCGCCACCGGTCAGAGCCATGATGGTCTCGTCCATCACGAAAACATCATCATACTGATCGCATTTACGGTAATGTTCATAGACCGCCTCGACCCCGTACTCGGGGTCTCCTGGCGCGCCGTTACCTCCATATTGCTCGACAAGATATTGAGCATGCAGATCGGTGTATGACAAGTCGTAATACGAATTGCCACTATTGTACGAGGAGACGCTATAATCGGCGTCGTTCGTCGCATTGGTGGCGTTTTTGCCGGCCAAATTGGCCCAGCCCTCTATCCAGGCATTGCCGGACGAATAGAGTGGCTTGAAGTCCGCATAACAGTCATTGTACGAGTACTGGGTGTAATGTTGCACCTCGTGGAAGATGACCCCGTCGTCGCCGGTGCCAACGCCATTGAGGACCATCGGCGCATCAATGCCGATGTTGCAGGTGCCGGAGGATGCCCAGTAGGCGATCCCTGACCAGCCCTTGCCATCCCTCATTAGGATATTAAGGACCGAACTGCAGCCATTGATGTACGGCTCGTGGGCTGTATGGCCACCAATGGCACTGTGAGCAAAGACAGCTTCCCAGCTTTCTTGCACGGCGTCGGCGACATCGGCCGCCTGAGATTCTCCCGCAATCCCGTGGACATACGCAATATCATCCACAATGTAGGTGCTGGTATCGGTTGTATACCACACCCTAATGATGCGGGGGTTGCCACCAACGGTGAAGTTCCGTTGGTAGCACTCGGTGAGGGTGATACCCTCGACCGCTGGGGCGGTACCGCCACTGCAGGC
>CBDUZQ010000260.1:0-4090 GCA_965371755.1 uncultured bacterium | reverse complement strand
GGGGACGGTGGGGAGCAGATCTTCGATCACGTATTCCCATTCGTAGTAGCGCATGTGACCTTCCTCGTCGACGTCAGAGGTGTCAAGTTCGGCGTCGGGATAGACCTTGTGGATTCCGCCAGGGTCCAGAAAGTCGGATGCGTTGTAGTCGGCAGATTCGAAGTAATACAGTGCTCCGTTGTGTGAGAGCGGATCGTAATGCGAATAGGCCAGGGGGTCGAACGACTCACCATACAGCGCCCATAGTGAATCGAGGGTAAAGGGTATTTCTCTAAGCTCATATCGGTTTCGCAGAATGTTCCAGCGATAGCGGTTGTAGTTTTCGAGGTCATACGACCATAGCAGCACCGCCTCCTGTTCGATAGTGGAGCGCGACAGGTAAACCCGATACCCTTCGAAATCCTTGACCCGAGTCATCGGATCGATATGGTTTTCCGTTTCATAACCGTTCCATCTCAATATGATCCGACCGTCTTCCGCCGAAACGCGCACCGGTGGCGGCGGCGGCGCCGAAGCCCCCCGGTAGTCCGGCACCCCGTCACCTTCGTAGAAGACTTTCACGGATTCCTGTGTAGTCTGATCCCAATGGATAAACCACTTGCCGGAGTCGCCGTCCATATCGGTGTCAACACCCGGATTGTCATAGATGACCCGCGCCCAGCGTACGTTGGTAACAAGATCCTCGAAACTGAGGTAGTCCCTGTAAGCTTGCGGTGATCTGGTGTTGAATAGTTCGCGATAGGCATTCGGTTGGGTGTGAACGTCCTCGCCGACGGCAAGAACGACCGCAAAACTTTCCACTTTTCCCGGCGGCATGGTAAACGGGCCGAAGGAGGTGACGAATTGAACCTGGTGTCCGCTTGCGATCCGTTTGGCACTGGAGTGGGGGGGGAGCCAGCCATCGATGGTGTGATCAAGCGCGGCCTCGAACCCATCGTAGTCGATCTCCGGCTTGGACATCAGATAGTACCGATTACGGTCACTCAGCGGCATACCCAATCCGCCATAGAAAAAACGAACCGGCCACTTCCCAGAACCTTCGTGGCGGGGACCCCAGTTGTAGTGCGGTCCGCGGGCGCTGTTCCACCAGTTAAAATTGCACTCGGTGGCGCCGGTGGGTACGTGCAAAGGGGCCACCCCAAAAACGTGGGGCGAGCGCAGGAAATTCCAGCCATAAATTCCCGCCCAGCCATCCTTATCCACGATCCAGGCGATCCGCAGCAATTCATCGCCCAGTTCTTCGAATTCGTGAGGCGCCGAGTAGATGTATCCCTCAACATCGTCCGGGTACGGGTACGGCATCTCGCTTCGGTGATGGTTACAGCCGCCATAATAAATGCCCACCCAGGCCGACTTGATCGTGTCTAGTCCGATATTGGTAAAACTGTAGTTGACGATCAGAAAATCCTGGCCGTATCGATGCGACCATGAGTAACTGGACTGGTAGACCTTCAGATTCAGCGGTTTGTGAGTACGGTTGTCATAGCTGTTGTAGGGGACGAAGGGCTGATCCTCGAAGGTGTCGGTGAATGTTGCGTGGAACTCCATTTCAGCGCCGGCGTGCCGATCGAAGTGCGGTGAACCGGGATCGGATGATCTGATGTCGAACTGGCCCAGCGGGTAGACATCGGGGTAGAACTCGCGTTGGCCGATTTCATCAATGGCGGTCGTTACCAGCGTATCGTCGCCCACCACACCGCCGATCCAAAGACCGGTATAGTAACCGTGCTGCACGCGACTGTACTGAGGGTAGTAGAACGACGGCGCCGTCTTGCGCTCGGTGGGCAATCTGATTCCGAAGATATTGCCCACTACTCCATTGTTTACGATAGTCGTCCAGAACCGACCATTCATGTGAACTTGCGAAGTGAGGTACGGACTGACAGCCGACTTTGATGGTGGCGGATCGAAGTGGGTATGGTCAATAAACGGCACCGAGTCTTCGGATTGAGCGTAACTACCCGCACGAAAAACGGCTGTCAGTAAAAGCAGTGCTAATGACAGCCGGGCGAAAACAGCGGCAGCCTTGAACAACGATGTCGTCATCGCAACGAGTCAAATATAGTATGAAAACAAGACCGAATCAAGTCCTATTTGAAACCGCTACAAACAGGTTGTTGGAAAAGCGCTTCATCATGCTTAGAACCTACTGGATTTGTCATGCCCGCAAAGGCGGAATCCATCCGATGCTCGTGATATCAAATGCCGTCGCGCGAAGCGCGAAAAACAGGCTTGCCTGTGCGCGGAAGACCTCCCGGGGCTGCCCGTTTGAAGCACGTATCCAAGGAAAAATGGCAGGTCTGAGGACAGGCCTGCCCTACTCGTTCCCCTTATAGCACACATCCAGGGTGCGGGCGGCGGTGACTTCGTCGAGGCGGCGGACCGGCGTGGTGTAAGGGGCGGAAGTGACAAGCTCAGGGTTCTCCTGAGCCTCGCGGGCGATCTGTTTCATGATCTCTGCGAAATCGTCGAGCGTCTCTTTGCTCTCGGTTTCGGTCGGCTCAATCATCAGAGCCTCGGGCACTATCAGCGGGAAGTAGTTGGTCGGCGAATGCACGCCGAAGTCAAGAAGGCGCTTGGAAATGTCGAGGGTTCTCACGCCCAGTTTCTTCTGGCGGCTGCCTGATGCCACAAATTCATGCATGCAGGGCCCATCGTAGGGGACTTCATAGTCCTCGCGAATAAGTGTCTTGAGATAGTTGGCGTTCAGCACGGCGATTTCACTGGCGCGACGGAGTCCCTCGCCGCCGAGAGTGCGGATGTAGGCATGGGCGCGCACCATGTTCGCAAAGTTGCCATAGAACGAATGCAGCCGACCGATTGAATCCGGACGGTCATAATTGAAAAACAGTTTGCTGTTGCCGTCTTTCTCTAATACCGGCGAAGGTTGAAAGCGATCCAACTCAGCGGTGACACCGAGCGCTCCACCCCCCGGACCACCACCACCGTGCGGTGTGGAGAAAGTTTTGTGCAAGTTGAAATGCATAATGTCGAAGCCGACATCGCCGGGTCGGAAGATACCCATGTTGGCGTTGAGATTGGCGCCGTCCATATACATCAAGCCACCCCTGGCGTGGACGATCTCAGCGATCTCTTTGACATGCGTTTCAAAGATGCCGAGCGTGTTCGGGTTGGTCAGCATCATGCCGGCGACGTTTTCATCCATGACCGCTGCCACCGCCTCGGGGGCCACGATACCATGTTCATTGGATGCAATCTGTATGCTGGTGAACCCAATCGAGGTTACCGAGGCCGGGTTGGTGCCATGAGCGGAATCAGGGATGATTATGCGGTCGCGTTTTTCGCCTCGTTTCAAATGATAAGCGCGCATCACCAGCAGCCCGGCAAACTCGCCTTGCGCACCGGCCACCGGTTGCAGCGAAACCGAAGGCAGTCCGGATATCTCAGCCAGGAGCGCCGACAGTTCCCACATCAACTGCAGACTCCCCGGCGCCGTACTACACGGCGCCAGAGGATGATGACTTGCAAACCCGGGCAAGGCGGCGGCCACATCGTTCAATTTGGGATTGTACTTCATGGTGCACGATCCCAGCGGGTAGAACCCTTTGTCGATGTGATGGTTCTTGACCGACAGAGCTACGAAGTGTCGCATGGCCTCGCCCTCGGTGACCTCGGGGAGTTCAGCATCGATTTCACGATGGAACTCGGCCGGGATGGAACCGAGGATCTCGTCCTCGCTCATACGACACGCGGGAAGGGTATACCCCTTGCGACCGGGTGATGATTTCTCGTATATCAGCGTGCGTTTCTTCATCGATCAGGATTCCAGTGTCAATTAGCCGCCGCAGAAGCCGGCTCTATCCTTCCGTGTCTTTCTTCTCTTCAGGCGGTTCAGTCAGCCGCTTAATCTGTTTCTGGCAGTACTCGACATCCTCATGATCCGGGTGGTCTTCAATGAAGGTCTCAAACGCCGCGACTGCTTTGGTGGTGTCGCCGCTCTGCCTGTAAACGATAGCCGTCCATATCTCAGCATTCGTACCGGTGGAGCCGTCGCCGAAGTCGGCAATGATCGCCTTGTAGGCGGCTTCGGCAGTCTCCCAATCCTTGGCCCGACGGAACATGTCGGCCA
>CBDUZQ010000259.1:0-4102 GCA_965371755.1 uncultured bacterium | reverse complement strand
ACGACGAGGATATTCACACTCACCAGGAGTGCGTCGAGGCCGCCCGCTCAATGGGCGCCGCTACTGTTTTGTCCGGTGCGTTCTACAAAATGGGCGACAAAATCCGGATCGATGCGCGTCTGGAGGACGCCGCTTCGGGGCAGATTATCCTGGCCGAGAAAGTGGTGGGTGAGGATCCGTTCATTTTGGTGGACAGTCTCACCCAGAAGATCGCGCAGTCGATGGACATGCACGAGGTGATGGCGTCGGATCGGGAGGTCGCCGATGTTATGTCATCGTCACCTGAAGCCTTCAAAGAATACATTCTGGGTATGGAGAAGTTCGGTCTTTCGCTCTATGACTCAGCGAACGTACACTTCGAGGAAGCTATCAGATTAGATTCCACTTTTGCCCTTCCGTACATGAGAATCGGTATGGGATATGCGTTGCGCGGCCGCAACCAGCAAGCCATCCAGTACCTTGCCCTGGCCCAGCAGTTTGAAGATCGACTACCGGTAAAGGAACGTTCCCTTTTGGATATCCATAAGGACCTGTGGTTCAAACGGCAATATGATGATGGTCTGATAAAGATTAAGGCATACGTAGCCAACTATCCGAATGATAAAGAAGCGCGTTCCTTCTATGCTCTTCTGCTGCACAATCTCAAGAAAGACAAAGTTGCCGCGCTGGCTCAGCTTGATACGGTTATGGCGCTCGACTCCAGATACTTGATGGCCCTTACCTGGTACATTACTATCCACGGGCAGGAAGAGGAGTACGATAAGGCAATCGAATACAGCCTGCTGATGAAACAGTACTATCCGCAATTGCCGGCTCCGTACCGAAGTTTGATGACGCTTTATCACCAGCAGGCTCGATATGATGAGGCTGTTGCCGCGGCTCATGACCTGCTGGTTAGATTCCCTGAGGAAAGTGCGGCTCTGGCTCTGCTAACAACTACATTCATCCGTAAGCGTCAGTTCGACAGCGCGGCTTACTACGTTGAGGAACGACGCACGCGGAGTAGCGATGATCCTTACAAAATGATCACCTACCACCAGCGTCGAAGTAATCTGGCCTTCTGGTCGGGTCGTTTCAAAGCGGGCATGGATGAACTGTTCAAGTCCGCTGACAGGGCCATTGCGCTGGGCGACAGCGGTCAAATCTGGGCTGCGTACAACCGAGTCATGAATCGGTATCACTATCTGGAAATGGATGATTCCACCCACTACTATTGTGTCAAAGCAGATCAATATGCGGACCTGTTTCAGAAAATCGACTACTACCTGCTCTCCGCAACCCTCGACAACACCATTGTCCCCGGCATAAGGCCCGAATTTGAAGAGCGCGTAAGGAACCTCCGGTCGCGGTTGCCTGAAGAAATGTGGGGGCTGGCCGATGAAGTGCTAAATCTTCTCAATGCTTTGGGCAATAGTGATACAGCAGCAATAATAGGTAGCTACAAATCTCTGATGGAGAATTATACCCAGGAGAATACCGAGAATCGGGAGATCGTCGGGCGCCTGTTGGTTCTCTCCGGTAAGTACGAAGAGGGCATGACGTATTTGAAACAGATCTGCACCGGAGATGATGAGACCACTCAAGCCAGATATTATATGCGTGGTCTTTATTACATCGGAATCGCAGAAGAAGCATTGGGCAATTCCGAAGCCGCTACGGAGGCTTACCGCGAACTGCTAAAGCTCTGGGGCGATGCCGACATCGAATTGGAAATCGTCACTGACGCGCGCACTCGGCTTGCGCGGCTGACGAGCTGAGCGGTGGCCTGTCTTGCGCGGCGCACGAGGACGTACGCCGCGCACAATCCGCCAAAATCGCACCTTCCCCACTTGCCCCCTCCTGTGTTTCCTATTATCATTGGCCCGGATTTGCAGCCGGATAAACCGGCCAGGTAGAATGGAATTATAGAATGTAACGATAGGCAGGTGCGTCCTGCCCGGAGGTAATGATGTCCCGATTCAACGTTCCCTATCCCGAGAACGAGCCGATCCTGAACTATGCTCCCGGATCACCGGAGCGTGCTGAACTGCAGAAGGCACTGGCCGATCTGAAGGCCAACCCGATCGAAATCCCGCTGGTTATCAACGGCAAAGAAGTGACCACCGATAAGAAGATCGATGTGTCTGCTCCGCACAATCACGATCTCAAACTTGGCTTTTACTATCAAGGTGGTGAGAAAGAAGTCGCCGCCGCGGTCGAGGCTGCTGTCGAGGCTCAGAAAACCTGGGCGCTGGTGCCATGGGAACACCGGGCCGCCATATTTCTGAAAGCCGCCGATCTGCTGGCCGGACCGTATCGCCATATCATGAACGCCGCCACTATGCTGGCCCACTCAAAGACCATCTATCAGGCTGAGATCGACGCTGTTTGCGAACTGGTCGATTTCTGGCGCTTCAATGTTCACTACATGCAGGAGATCTACGAAATACAACCGGAAAGCGCGCCGGGCATCTGGGACCGGCTGGACCATCGCCCGCTAGAGGGGTTCATCTTTGCCGTCACGCCGTTCAACTTCGTGTCGATCAACGGCAACCTGCCAACCGCGCCGGCCATGCTCGGCAACGTGGCGGTGTGGAAGCCGGCCTCGACGGCCACCTACACATCACACTTGTTGATGAAGATCCTGATGGAAGCCGGTCTGCCGGACGGCGTTATCAATTTGATCTTCGCGCGTGGGGCCGCTATCGGCGACACGGTACTGAAGAACAAACATCTGGCCGGGATTCACTTCACCGGCTCCACGGCAGTGTTCCAGAACATGTGGAAAACGGTCGGCGAGAACATCGCCAACTACCGCTGCTACCCGCGTATCGTCGGCGAGACCGGCGGTAAAGACTTCATTTTCGCCCACGCTTCGTCCGATGTCGACCAATTAGTGACCGCCATGGTTCGCGGCTCCTTTGAATTCCAGGGGCAGAAATGCTCGGCTTCATCACGCTGCTACATTCCAAAATCACTGTGGCCGGAAGTGAAGAAGAAATTCGTGGCGCAAGTAGGTGACCTCAAGATGGGCGATCCGGAGGATTACACTAATTTCGTCAATGCCATAATCGATGAGTCGGCCTTTGATTCGATCACGGCCTATATCGACCACGCCAAGTCCGCATCCACCGACGAGATCCTGGTCGGCGGTAACTATGACAAGTCGAAGGGTTACTTTATCGAGCCGACCGCGATTCTCACCAGCGACCCGCATTCCAAAACAATCGAGGAAGAGATATTCGGCCCGGTGGTGACGATCTACGTTTACGACGACGCCGACTTCGCCAAGACTCTGCATCTGTGCGACACAACATCACCTTACGCGCTCACCGGTGCGGTTTTCGCACGTGATCGCAAAGCGATCGAGTTGGCTGAGCGAGCACTGAGATACGCCGCCGGCAATTTCTATATCAACGACAAGCCGACCGGCGCCGTGGTCGGACAACAGCCGTTCGGTGGCGGTCGCGCCTCGGGCACCAACGACAAGGCTGGTGGTATTCAGAATATGCTGCGCTGGGCCTCGCCGCGCTCCATCAAGGAGAACTTCGTAGCGCCCAAGAGCTACAAGTACCCGTTCATGGGGTAGGTGGTAAACCACTTTTTCGCGCTGCGCGGCGATAAACCGCTTCTTAGCGCTGCGCGCGTTCGGCTGCGCCGTGAATGGGTTCGTTTTGCGAAATTTTGTCATCACCTAACAGGATCGGTCGTGATTCCGAAGCCTGCATGAGTAAGTCTTGTAGGGCAAGTCTGTCTTCAAGCCTGCCAACAAAGGCGGGTCCCCTCCTACGGCGGGCCTTCGGCGAGACGGATCCACCCTACTCTTCTTTATAGACGGTTGTGCCGGTGCGTTTTGGGAGGGATTGGTGGTGATAGTGGTGATTTTTCGCACTTCGTGTGGCGCTTCTGTCATTCCCGCGCAGGCCAGAATCCAATCTTCAATTCGGCTGGAAACCCGGGGCAAGCCCACGGGTCACCCGTCGAAGGGTAATGCGGCACAGAATCGACGGCAGGAACGCGGGGCTCCTGCTCTGCTTTCCCGAATCTATCGCCCGAGCAGTTGTCCCCTTTCGGCCATCTGTTTCTGGCGTGTCACCAGTTTCTGAAGTGATCCCAGACGCGG
>CBDUZQ010000258.1:0-4117 GCA_965371755.1 uncultured bacterium | reverse complement strand
CCTTCATTTCAATGGGCGGTACATCAGGTCGCGTCAGTGAACGACCCAAAACGGACTGCCGCCTTAGTCTTTCTTATCGGACGATTCGACGGATACTTGCCTGTATCCCGGTGAAACCAACTTATGGGACAGAACCGTTGGGAGAAGCAGGTTAGAATCTCGAGACTTGCTTTTCGTCACAATGTTATTATCCATGTACCAGGATGATCCGGGATAGAATAAACATGTCGACGGCCGGCTCGGCGATAGTGATCCTGATCCTGTTTGCGGCAGGGTTGCTTTTCGACGTTCCAAAGTTGTGGGGGATTAACCTGGGGGGATTCATCAGCGGCGCTGCCGCCCCGGCGGTTCTTGTCCTGGTCGCCATATTAATGTGGGACACGATATCAAGACCGGTCATGGCCCGACTCGATCGATTCTCCTTCCTTATGGCCGAGCGGAAGCATCTTCGCCTATTAATGGTGGCAGGAATCACGGCGCTGTTTACCCTCTTGTTCGCGTGGTTCTATTCGGTGACCAGCTTGCTGGGGGATGGAACTCTCCGCCTGAACCAGGTGGAGGATGGGCTCATCTTTCTGCCGACAGAGATCGGTGACTTTCTGCTGCATACTTTGTTGTATCGAGTAATCTTTCTGCCTCACGAGATAATCGCGGAACGATGCTACAACATCGTTAGTATTGCTTGTGGACCGTTCTTTGTGATCGGTTGCTGGCGTCTGTCGGCATATCTGCGATCGTACCAGTCTCTGGTTCTCTTCATGGCGATGCTTAGTTCGGGGATGGCGGCGTTCTTTTTCGGTTATATGGAGAGCTATTCGATACTCGGCGCTATGTTACCGTATCTGGTTTTGAGCGCCCTGAAAGTGATCGATGGACGCTCATCGAGAATCTCTTTTGTGTGGCTGTATCTTGTGGCCGGACTGATCCATACGGTATCTCTGTTTCTTTTTCTGGGTGTGTTGCTGTTGATTTGGAACTTGCCTCGCGATCCGGACGAAGTGGCAGAGAGACGATTGCATCGAGGGCTGATCCGGTTCTTTCTGATACTATTGGTGGTTGCCTGCCTTCTTATCTGGTTGGGGTGGTTTGGTTTTGAACGTTTCATCCTGTCACCGTTTGGACAGGAGGGATATCGTCTGGGGCTGTTCACAGTTCTCCACGCTTTCGATGTTCTGAACTGGCTGTTGCTCTCGGCGCTCCCGTTCGTTCTGTTGCTCCCTATTCTGGTGATGAAACCAGCGCGGGATTCGTCCGGGGATCGTCGGCGAATTATGCTGGCGTTCTGGTTGATGGTTCCAGCCGCGATGGTTATTCTCTTTTTCACGCCGCAGTTGGGTGGCCCGCGCGACTGGGATCTTTTCTCGCTGCCGGCCTTCATCTTGATACCGGCATCATTGATAGCCTATTTCGCCCGGTTCAATCGCTCCCTGCCGTCTCACATCATGCCGGTTATCGTTGTCGCTGCTTTCACCACCGTCAGTTTTGCGGTTGTCAACAGCTCGCCGGTCAGGGCGGTCGACCGTTTCGTGGAGATCATTGATGTCTCCAGATTCAAGAACCAGATTCACGAATATACTTCGCTTATGGACCACGCCAAACAGTTCCCACAGTTGAGTCACCGTCGGTTGGAGTTTGCCCTCAAGGCCTGGGATCAACCAGCTTACAAGCAGGCGGACTCGATCTATGTATTGAACTATCTGAACTGGATGACTCACTATCGCAGTCAGGATGGTCATATCCCGGTCAATCTGCCGCAGATACTGGCATCCGATAGCACCAATATCGATCGCCAGTCACTTCTGGCCGAATACTTCCTGCGATTCGGAAAGGCTGGTGAGCTTGATTTCATGGCGCGGCGACTGGAGCGGTTGTTTGCCGACAATGCCCAGGCCAGGAACCATGCCGCCATGATCTACCTGAGGCTGGGACGGTTGCCGCAATGCGGCGCGAGTTTCGAGCGTGCTTATGAGCTTGACAGCAACGACGTCGCCGTCCTGATCGGTTTTGCCGCTTATCAATACGAGGTGGAGGATTACGAGCGCGCGGTCCAACTTCTTGAACGTGCTATTATGTTGAACCCGTCAAGTTTTCTGGCCAATCACAATCTGGCTCTAGCCTATCACCAGGTGGGGCAGCCAGGTCCGGCGGTTGAGTTTCTGTCGCGAGCCGGTCGGCTGGCCGACATAGAGTCGCGACGCCGAATGGTAAGGCGCTCGGCACAACTGATCGGGCGTTCGATGACGGTTCCACCAACTCAAGGCAAGTAATCGGGGTGAAACCATACGCGATGAGCCCACCCCGTAAAGGTGCGGGCTCATCGGTTGCGTTATTCGAGGGCGACGTTGCTCACCAGCCGTCGCAAGCTGTTGCTATTTCTCGTCAGCAGTCGGCTCAGTCAATCCAACCGCTTTTGGCTACACCACCGCCGTTGCAAGGCTCAACCATGGTCCATGAGATAATGCCGTTCGAGAAGGTGATGGTCACCGTGCCCTGGCCTTCATTGACTGTAGCCGTAACGGTCCAGACCCCGCTGATATTCAGCGTATCCCCGGCGTTGGGACCCTCGCCGACACAATAAATGTCAATCGTGGCGACTTGTACGATTTGCCCGGACTCCGGACAATCGGATTCCTGGTTGACATTAAACACAATGTTGGTGATGATCTGGTCCAGACCTAACTCTACATCGCAAACCCCGAAATCGTCCTCGTCATGGACACGAAGATAGTCATCAACCGTGCCGTTGACCGTTACCAGAGTGTCGTTGCCGGAGGTATCCAGATCAATCTCCAGCCGGTGGTGAATGGCGCCGGAGTCATCAGAGTTAGTCCAAAAGTCGGCGTGGGCACACTCCTTTAAGCCCTCGATCTGAGTTTCCGGGGTGGGATATCGTACCGGGGCACCGGCTTCGATAATCTGCACGGAGTCGGTGCCTATGATGTTGACAGTGTCCGAAGTGGACTGGTCGGTTACCCTGGCATGAAAGTTGAAAACATGCCAGCCATTGAAATACCCTTGATATTCGGCCTCGATGATGACCAGTATCTCCTCATCCTGACCCAGCGCTGCCACCGGGCTCGACATTTTCGGCATCGTCGCTTCCGGAAGGTAGTCGAGCAGTACCCATGATACTTCCAGCGACTTCAATGGTGTATCAAACAAATCGTCCTGGAGGATGTCTACTATCGCCGATGAATCCTCGGGGGTCAGAGTTGTGTTGTCGTTGCCTGTGACGTCGTCGTCCTTGTCGCAACCCAACATCAGGATCACAGACAAGCCGAGCAGGGTGCACAGCAGCACCAGCATTAAGCGTTTCATAGAATCACCTCGTATAAGTGTTTTGTATGCCTGTTTTCTTTATATGATCGGTAAATGGTCCGATCAAACTTAAGGTTTTTACTAACCTGTCGGGAAATGACTATGGCCGATCGGCTTTCGCCTGCGGACCACCATGGAGACCGATGTGGGAGCGACTGCCGTCGGTGTTGTAGATAGTAGTATCCCCGGCGTGTGAGGCCGGAGAATCCGTCTGAAGGTGAAAGTCGCCCGGTCCGACGAATTTCGGGTCGACGCTCAGATTACCGTTGAGGCCGGTCTGGTCCCAGATATCCCTGTAATCGCCGGAATCGTTGGCATAAACGATGTTGTTGGTGAATCGCCACTTGGCCCAGTCGCCGTAGTTCCAGACACCGACACAGGGACAAACCCAATGATCCCGCCAGCCGTTTCCTGTAATGATGTTGTTGACGATCCGGCCGCGGCTCTCCGTCGACCAGGGGGCCACGCCGCAGTTGCCGTTGTGATACACGACGTTGTTGGTGATATCCATAAAGGACTGACCGGTAGCGATAATCCCCCAGCCCAGATTTTCGTGCACCAGGTTGTTACGAGCGATCACCCAGGAAGTGCCGAAGGCACCGATCCCTTTCCAATACCCGGTCACTTCATTTCGAAAGGCCACGCATGAGGCGTCCCAGGTCACGCCGATACCGGCGCCGCGCCCACCCTTGATAAGGCAGTCAGTGATTGTGGCGTAAGCGCCACGGTACAGCGCCACCCCGTCCCAGCCGTTGTTGACGATGTGACAGCCTCTGATTTCCATGACCGCCCCTTCACG
>CBDUZQ010000257.1:0-4142 GCA_965371755.1 uncultured bacterium | reverse complement strand
GCAATCACGGTGGTCACGGGAATCGTGCCGAGGACAAATACAAAGGTGTTTTTGAGAGCCGAGAGGAAATTGTCGTCAGTCAATAGCTCGCGGTAGTTGGACCAGCCAATCCAATCGAAATCTGTTGCCAGCAACCGATAGTCGCTGAATCCCATTATCAGGGAATAGAGAAGCGGGAACAACCAGAAGAGAATGAACGTAACAAGCCAAGGCAGCGAAAGAATCAGACTACTCGAACGGCTCAGCCTCATTTTTGCTTTAGCGCTGCGATCTTATGCCGCGCCTGGCGCAATGCCTCCGCCGGCAGACCGGATCCAAACAGCGCTTCCTCGACCGCATCCTCAATGGCCGTCTCGATGTAGACCCAGTTCGGATCGACCGGTGGATGTTTGACCATTGACATCTGCTTAATAAATGTCTGGAGGTGTGGGTTGGACTGGAAATAGTCATCCTGCTGGGCTTGTTTGCTGGAGGGGTTGGCCGAAAGATTGGCTTTGCAGAAGCGAACCTGGGCCTCAGGCGAAGTTATGAAATCGATCAGCTTCACTGCCGCCTCGGTTTGCTCCGACGCAGCGTTGACAGCCAGGAACTCACCTCCCTGAAACGACCGCCCCGGAAAACGCAAACCGGGAAACAGCGTCGACGCCAGATTGATGTCCCGTTGTTCGAGTTCGATACGTTTTAGCAGCCAGTCACCTGAGATAATGAATCCAATCTTTCCGTCCAGAAACGCGTCTTCGATCCCACGCTGATTGGCCACATAGCCGCAGGAATCATGCAGTTCTTTGTAAAGCTGGAGCGCTTTGATTGCCTTGTCCGATGACAACACACAGTAGCGTCTGTCATCGGTGAATATCTGCGCACCCTGGGACCAGAAGAACGGCAAGTATTTCTTGTAGAGTCGATGTTTCTCGGCGGCATTTGACCCCCACCCGTAGATCTCTTTGTCCAACGCCGTGATCTTAAAGGCAGCCTCTCTGAACTGATCCAGTGTCACCGGTGCAAACTCAGGGTCGTACCCCGCACGAGTCAACAAGTCGCGGTTGGCGAACATTACCCTTGTGCCGAGTATCCAGGGTTTGGCGTACAACCGTCCTTTGTATGTGGACATCCCATAACCTTGAGACTGGTTGCTATCCGGCGACAGATGCTCACTCAGGTCTCGAAGGTGACCGGTGGCCGCGAACTGTGCGATCCAATCCGAACCAAGCTCCAGTACGTCCGGACCGGTCCCTGAAGCCAGAGCGATTACAATCTTCTCATGACCGTTGGCCCAGGTGAGGTCGGTCAGCTTTACTTCGATGTCGGGATTGGCTTTTTCAAAATCATCGACAATCGCCTGGATAGTCGGTTTCACACTTGGATCGGTCCAGAACTGCCACCATTCGATGGTCATTTTCGCAGCAGTGTTTGAACCGGTCATGATTACCACCAGTAGCGCAGACAGACATATTCTAAACATAGTTCCTCTCACTCAAACAGTATCATCTGCGCAAAGGATAGCCGTCCGGTATCGCCCGGTCAACGAAAAAGTTGTTGACGGTTCGTACCGCCGGCAGGTACGTTGTCAGGGTGAATTCCTGTTTCATCATAGCGACTGTCGCAAACGACCCCGGCTGGTTCGATGTCGAGCGGCTTCCGACTCTTATCGCAGCGGTCATAGCTATTGCCATTGTCCTCTATACTACCTACCACCGTTCCAGCCGTGAGAAGTTCAAAGTTCGCGAGATCCCGGCACTCAAAGCAGTGGAGGAGGCTATAGGACGAGCGACAGAGATGGCACGACCACTTCTGTACACACCGGGGTGGGGGGGAGACATCCAGCGACCAACGACCATCGCCTCCCTGAATATGCTGGCGCATGTTGCTGCCAAGACGGCCCGATATGACTGCCGACTCGTTTTTCCAACCCACGATCCCGTAATAATGTCGGTAGCACAGGAAGTCGTGAAGGAAGCATACATCCGCGCCGGGTATCCCGATCGGTTCCGGCAGGAGGATATTTCTTACGTATCCTCGTCGCAGTTTGCTTACGCCGCCGGTGTTGACGGTATGATCAGCCGACTGAAACCTGCTTCCATCTTCCTGCTGGGGACCTTTGAGGCTGAGTCGTTGATCCTGGCCGAGACGGGCAATAGTATTGGGGCCATCCAGATAGCCGGTACGGACTCCACCATACAATTGTCATTCTTCATCGTTGCGTGCGATTACACTTTGATCGGTGAAGAACTGTTTGCCGCCTCTGGCTACTTGTCCGGCGACCGGTCGATTCTGGCCTCGGTGAGGGCGCAGGATATACTGAAAGTTGTCATCATGCTAATCCTGATGGTGGCCACGGTCTGGTCCACGGTCACTTTCGTCACCGACGGCTCAACAGAAGGATGGTGGACTTTCTGATGGACCGCAAGATCGCCGTCGTGATATGTTTCGCCTTCGGGCTGGTGATGTTTGCGCAATACTTCTCAGCCCACCCGCTGGCTCACAGCGTTAATCAAACCGTCGCCGATTACTGGCAGATCATTTTCGCCTTTGCGCTGATAGTTGGAGTCGTCGGTTTTCTAAATAACAATTGTCAGCAAGTCCATAAGGGGCATGATCGACCCTTTCGTCTGTTATCGCTGGTCGGCTTCGTGATCATGCCTGTGCTGGCGATGATCTGGGGCATCAAAGCCGACACGCCCTTTCTGTGGGTTTTTGAAAACGTCCAGGTACCGTTGCAGTCGACCGTTTTTGCACTGCTGGCTTTCTTTGTGGCTTCGGCATCGTTTCGTGGCTTTCGTGCGCGCTCCGTCCCGGCGGCCATCCTGCTGTCGGCAGCGCTAATCATCCTGATCAGTCGCAGCTTCGCAACAGGACCGCTCTCCGAATGGCTGCCGGGGGTGGCGGAGTGGATTCGCAACAATCCCTCGATGGCGGCACGTCGCGCCATTCTCATCGGTATCGGCCTCGGTTCGCTGACTACATCCCTGCGAGTAATTCTGGGAATCGAACGAACCTGGCTCGGAGGCGGGAAGTGATGCCTCTTGAAACTCGACATTGGATCTTTGCAGGTCTCTTTTTGCTGGTCGGCCTCACACTGGTTTCGGGGATAGAACTCGATTTACCGGTCTCCCCGGACACTCAGCGGATGTATGATTTCATTGAGGGATTGCCGGAGGGTTCGGTGCTGCTCGTCTCCTTCGACCACGAAGCTTCCTCTTTGCCCGAAATCCAGCCGATCACGCAGGCGCTGTTGCGCCACTGTTTTGAACACAAGCTGCGCCTAGTGGGGCTGGCTCTGATGGCCGAAGGAACGGCGATTGGATACCGGTTAATGTGCGAAACAGCAGAGGAATTTGATGCCGAGTATGGAACCGACTATGTCTTTCTCGGCTTCAGACCACAGTACATCGCGGCCATCCTGTCGATGGGAGAATCAATCAAGGCGACCTTTCCGGAGGACTACCTGGGTCGACCGTACGACAGTTTGGCCCTCATGCGCCCGCTTGGCAACTATAGCGATGTCGCCGGAGTCCTCTCGATTGCCGATGGTTCCTTCACGACCCACTGGGTGGAGTATGGTGGGCGCTATGAACTGAAAGTATTGGCCGGCGTGACGGCGGCGATGGTTACGACTTATGACCCGTACCTCGCGTCCGGACAAATGCAAGCAATGGTCAGCGGGCTTCGCGGGTCGGCGGAGTACGAAACTCTCATTAATCGAGGTGGGGGAGGAGCGCGCGGCATGCTGGCCCAGACGTCGGCCCACCTGTATGTCATCCTGCTCGTAATTCTTGGAAACGTCGCGTATTTCCTGAAGCGACGGAGGACGACCTGATGGACATCGGCACCGCCGTTGCAGGCCTTCTCACCCTGGCCATATTGACATTCCTTTACCGCGACAATCCGATCTACAAAATGGCCGAGTCATTGCTGATCGGCGTCTCCATCGGCTACGTTCTCGTCATAACCTGGTCGTCGACTCTGATGAGTCTGTTGTTCACGCCCTTGTTCACTGACGGACGAGTCTGGTTGATAGTGCCGTTGCTGTTCGGATTGATGATGTTCGGCCGCTTCCATAAACGGACATCGTTCCTCTCTCGTTTTCCTATCGGTGTGATGATCGGCTCCGGAGCGGGCATAGCTATCCCGGTGATGCTGGA
>CBDUZQ010000256.1:0-4161 GCA_965371755.1 uncultured bacterium | reverse complement strand
CGAGACCTTTCTCTCCTCACCATCCGGGGCTATGTTCAAGCAGTTCGACCGCCATCACCACTGCTTGAAAGTCTCATAAATTGGCAGGTTGCGGGCTTGCCGTTTTACGTGTTCAGCGTGCCCCGGCACATTGATATAGTAACAAACTGCGTGCCCGGCATCTACCGCAAGTACCTAAATGATAGAGGGAAAGCGTTTTACCTGCGACAGCGTATCGGCCGCCGGCCGTCGGCGTATGAGATATCGCAGAATGTGCTCTCTTGTTGGCGCAGATAACGACGTAAACGCAGAATCAGCGCCGCGGAAAGAGGTCCGTGCGAGCACTCGTATGCATATGATGTCCGGTGTGACCCTTTTTTCCTTGACTTGATTTGAGGGCTGCCATAGATTGCCCACTGTTGTTTTGCACAATGATGAGGTTTGCCGCGTCTCTAAACCGGCGTGGGCTGATCTGGATGAGTTTTCCCGGAGAGCCCGCTTGCAGACTTCAAATACAATCAGCGATGGCCGACAGCCGGTTATCGATTGGACTGCAACAACCTGGAAAGAAGCATTTTGATCCCTCGCCGGTACAAAGCTGATCGCATGTTAAGTCCGACATCTCTGCTAATCCTCTCACTTATTTGTCTGATACCTATTACTGTCTATTCCCAGACGGAACCTGATACGCTTGAGAGCGTTCTGTCAGACTCCATTGTAGACAGCATGGAAGTGGACTTTGCTCCAGCCCCGGCCAGTAAAGTGACCGTCGCCGACACCGACAATGATGCCGGTGGGTCGATCAATATTTCATGGGATGCCTCATCGGATGATTACGAAGGTGGCAAGGTTCGTCTCTATCGCATCCTTCGTGCCGAGGCCATCAACGGACAGACGGGGGAGTTCACCGAAGTAGGCGATTCTCCGGCCGGCAAAGCTGACTATTCCACGGATGATGGAAACACATCGGATGATGACTCCTACTTCTATAAGGTGGTTGCTGTCAACGTAGTCTATAATGAGGCAGGCGAGGGATCTGAATTCACATCGGAATCGGATATGGCCGGACCGATCACATCATCGCCACAATGGTTTCATAAGCAGCGTATCAACACCCTGGTCGGCATGTGCCTCTTGTCGTTCTTTATCATATACTATATCGTTCAGGCCAAAGCAGGCAAGAAACTGTTTATCCGCAAGATAGCGGGAATGGAAGCGGTCGACGAAGCGGTCGGGCGCGCCACCGAGATGGGCAAGAAGATTTTCTACATCTCCGGCATCGGCGACATGGACAATATGATGACGATTGCCGCCATGACCATACTGGGAAGAGTGGCGGAGTTGTCGGCCCAATACGAGACGTATCTTGATGTGCCGGTTTGTCGTTCGATGGTGATGGTGACGGCGCGTGAGGTGCTCAAAGAGGCCCACTCCAAAGTGGGACGACCTGATGCTTACAAAGACGACATGGTGCACTACCTGACTGATGATCAATTCGGCTATGCCGCCGGTGTCGATGGGCTTTTCGTACGTGAGAAACCGGCCACGATCTTTTTCATGGGACAGTTCTATGCCGAGTCGCTGATATTGGCTGAAACCGGAAACTCAATCGGCGCCATTCAGATTGCCGGCACGGCTATGCCGTCGCAGTTGCCGTTCTTTGTAGCGGCGTGTGATTACACGTTGATAGGCGAAGAGTTGTTTGCAGCTTCGGCTTATTTATCCAGGGAGCCGAAATTGCTTGGGTCGCTCAAAGGACAGGATATCGGCAAGGGAGTCGTACTGGTTGCTATATTGGTGGGAGTCTTGCTTGAGACATTCGGTGTTTGGGAACTCTCCAACCTGTTTTCGGTGATAGACTGATATGCGAAGAGAAATACCACTGCTCATTACGGCCATAGTTGGCATCGGATTCGTCATCCAGTACTTTATTCCGCACTGGCCGTTCAGCAAGATGAGCGACTGGTTTTCCGACTGGTTCTCGATTGTGGGAGCCTGCGCCATCATCCTCGGTGCGCTTAATTTGATGAAAGTGTCCATTGAGAAGACTTATCAGCGCAAGGAGGACTGGGGCTACGCGGCGGTTATCATCGCGTCTTTCCTCTTGATGACTATTATCGGGGTAGCTGAGGGGCGTGGTTTCCGGAATCCCGGTACATCGTTCGACTGGCTTTACAACTATGTTTACATCCCGTTGTCGGCGACCATGTTCGCGATCCTGGCCTTTTTTGTGGCGTCGGCTTCGTATCGCGCTTTTCGGGCCCGCAATTTCGAGGCTACACTATTGTTGATAGCAGCCTTCTTTGTAATGATCGGTCGCGTACCGGTTGGACATACCCTGTCGTCGTTCATGCCGGTCGGGTGGCAGTTATCTGATCTGGCCTCGTGGGTGATGACCGTCCCGCAGGCGGCCGGACAACGCGCGATTATGATCGGGATCGGGTTGGGGATTGTTTCCACATCGTTACGAATTATCCTCGGGCTTGAGCGTGCGCATATCGGAGGCGGCAAATGAGTACCCGAGCCAAAGAACTCATTGCCCTGGGCGCGATCACACTGTTCGCCCTGATTTTCTACCTCGGCAAGATGTGGGGTTGGGGAACGTTTGAGTTTCCGTTCTGGCTGTCTATGGTAGTGATTATTTTCATTGGCTTATCCCTGCTATGGGTACTGATTCTCACCCTGAAGGGGAAGCTGATTGAACGACGCGTGGTTTTTATCTATGTAGCTTTTGCGGTGGCGCTTCCGCTTTTCATGTCGTTTTCACAGAAAATTACGATCTCAGATGAGGTCTATCAGTTGCATAACGCCCTGATGGACTTGCCGGCTGGGTCCAAGGTTCTGATTTCGTTCGACTACGATCCACCTTCGGCGCCGGAGTTGCAGCCGATGGCGGAGTCAATCATCCGGGTGTGTTTCCAGAAGGATCTGAAACTTATCGTTATGGGCTTGTGGCCCCAGGGACCACAACAAGCCAACCTGGCGCTGGAGAAAGTTTTTGAAGACTCAACCATCCGGGCCAAGAAACTCCGGTACGGAGTGGATTACGTCAATTTGGGGTTTCAAACCGGCAACGAGTTTGTGATCCAGCGCATGGGCAGTTCCTTTGAGTCAATGTTTCCGAGCGACTATGAAGGCACACCGTATAGGGAGATACCGCTGGTAAGAAACGTGCGGAATTTCTCCAACGTCGACTTCTCAGTTAATCTGTCGGCCGGTTTCCCCGGCACGGTTGAATGGGTGCAGATAGCCGTCGATCGGTATGGCCTCCTCATGGGCGCCGGCAACACGGCGGTACAGGCGCCGGTGATGTATGCTTATCTCAACGCCGGGCAGTTAGAGGGGTTGTTGGGCGGCATGAGCGGAGCGGCTGAGTTTGAGGCGGTTGCAGATTGTCGGGCAAAAGGCACCAAGTTCATGTTGTCACAGTCGTTCGCCCATGTAGTCGTGATCGCGTTTATAATAATCGGCAACGTGGCTTTCTTCAGAAGCGGTCGCAAGTCGAAGTTGAAAGGGAAATAGGAGCCGGCACTTATGGAGCATTTCGCACTCTGGCTTTCAGCTTTCCTGACTCTCGGGATTCTCTCCTTCCTCTATAAGGACAATCCCTGGTACAAACTGAGCGAGGCGATCTTTGTCGGTATCTCGGCTGGATTCTGGGTAGTGACTCTGTTCTGGGACAATCTTGTCGGCAAGTTTTGGGATGGCTGGCAGGATGAGCCTATGCTCTTTGTCGGCGCTGCTCTCGGTCTCCTGATGCTTATGAGGTTAGTGCCGAAGATCGGATGGATCTCGCGCTGGCCGCTGGCTTTTATCGTCGGCGCCACCAGTGGTCTCTGGCTGATGAATTATCTGGCCTCCAACATTATGGTCCAGGTCATGGCGACGATTCAGCCGCTGTTTTCGACCGGCTACGCAAGTGGCTTTGATGCCGGGTGGGGTGCGATTATCAGCAGTTTGGTAATCGTCGTGGGAACCTTCACGGGGCTGGTATATTTCTTCTTCTCAAAGGAACACAAAGGTGCGTTTGGGGGAGCCGCTCGTGTCGGCATATTCTTTATCATGATCACCTTCGGTGCTTCGTTTGGTTACACGGTGATGAGTCGTATGTCGCTGTTGATCGGACGGATGGATTTCCTTCTGGGCGACTGGCTGGGGATGATAGGATAGTGTCGTTACCAC
>CBDUZQ010000255.1:0-4178 GCA_965371755.1 uncultured bacterium | reverse complement strand
AGCGCGTGAAAATATCGGTCGAAAAGCACGGCTCGAAAGTGGTCGCGCTGGTGGCACACGGCGACTGCGCCGGCAACCCGGTCTCTGAGGATGAGCATTATGGTCAACTGCGGCGGGGGATGGAATGTCTGCGCGGCTGGGACCTGGATGTCGATATCGTCGGTTTGTGGATCAGCGACAAAGACTGGAAAGTCGAACAGTTCGCGGTCATCACACGGCGATAAATCGCTTTCTCGCGCTTCGCGGTGATAAATCACCCATAAGTGGGTTTCAGGCACTACGCGCTTTATGGCCTCACTCTGAGTTTCCCCAACCTCATGCTGACCGGAGTCGAAGCACAGGCAAGCCTGTTTCTCGCGCTGCGCGCACAGTAGCAATGTACGTCCACTGCCCTGCGGTTATCGGGTACCCGCGTGATCTTCGGATCGCGCGGACAGACTCAGTCACCACAACGTAAACGTGTCCACGGCAAGAAATAGTCTGCTCTGTCGCTACTCGGTTCTGCCTGACAATTTCTCGACCCGGTATGAGTAGAACTCCCCGCCGCCGGCCGGCAGATACACGCTAACACCGTTGGAGAAGATCTTCTCCTTGTCGCCGTTACAGGTAGCCAGCAGGATGTATTCGTCGGTGGCTTCAATTACCGCATCGTAAATGACACCGTCGACAATGTTGCAGATATCCGGTTTGAAAAGGGTAGAGTCAAACGGCATCGGCGCCTCGGTGTGATCAGGCTGAAACGCAGTCTTCCGGTAGGTCTCTTTGTCTCCACTGGGCATTTGGCGATGTCGAAGCGTCTGCTTGCGTGCAATACCCTTTTCATGGAATCTCACCTGAGAGGCTCCAACATAAATGTTCGGGGAAGCCGAATCCCCTTCATAGGAAACCACGAAATAGTGTGAATCCGTCCAGATCGTGTACGTTCCGGTTCCGGATATCCAGACACCCTGGCGCCATTCGGCCAGCTTGGTTTTGACTTCGGCGGTAGAGGCTCGATCCTGAGCAATCGAACCCAACGCCAATAGCAGTAATGCCAGAACTGCGGTTGATGCGGTTTTGAACATGCTGTAATCCCTTGCATTGTGTCGGTCACATGGCAGCCGACCGGGCCACTACATGACATACATGATCTGTGGTTGCTAAGTTGTAATACGACAAAAACTGCTGCAGGTTTCGCTGGCCGCTCCTATGGATGCGAACCTGGGATCGCTGAAGTGTAGCAGAGCAGGTTTGTCGTCGAACCTGCCGGGGGTGTCAGGAGCGCAAGGCTCCTGACCAGTCTGGAAGATGGCGGGATCGCAAGGATCCCGCCCTACAAGACTTCTATCAGGAGACAGCTATCGATTTCTTGGCCGCCCCTCTATTCTAACCTCGCCGCCCTCACTAAATCTGAGTCGTCCGCCGTTGGAGAGTTTGATTCCCATCGAAGCATCATACGGCACCAGCCTTGTCTGCAATATGTCGTCGGCGCCGGAGAAGAAGCTGATGGAATCCCTCAGACAAGTGAGTTTCATGTTGTGCAGAAACTGTACGTTCAGACCGGGTAAAAACGTCGATGCTATGGCCGAGCAGTCCTGATCCACATACCAGTAATAGGGCTCTCTTAAGGGCCGCACGTGAACCCCACTGGTCAGGTTGCCAAGAGCGTTTTTTGGGACGGTATTCAGAATCATGTATTCGTCCTCAAACGAGCCGTCCGGGGCGGGTTGATGCAGATCGTCGATGGCGTACCAGGCGTTGAAGGAGTTGGCCCAGCCATAGTTCATGTGGTACTGCGGATAAGGTGTCGTGCGATAGCCGTCACAGACGATCGAGTGTTTGAGAATCCGATACTGTATGGGGCGATTGCGGTTGATTTGATACACAATATTGTCAAACCAGGCTGCTTGTTCTATAAGAAACCGGTAGACGACGTTGCAGGAATTGCTGTAATGGCGGGCCATGTAGATGGATGCCATGTCCGAAGTGGTGGCAGTGGACTTGCAGCCGTCCGAACAGTAATTCATGTCCAACATAATTCCCAGGCTGTAACAGAACAACGATACCGCATCAATCCAGGCCTGCGGCGACGAATTTTTCAGTGTGTCCGGCATGTATTTCCAGCTATCGCCGGGAGGCCACGACCAGTAGCGCATGATCTGAGCGCCGGCGGTAGCCACACATCCGACCGGGCAATGCGGATCTGTGCAGCCGTTGTAGCCCACGGGACATTGGTCGTAGTAATGAGAACCCTGGTGCCAGTTAGATGTGAGTAGCTCATCACCTTCACCGTAGATATCCTTCATCCCTCGAGATTCGATCTCCGTCCTCAGAGCGATATCATCCAGCGCCAGCAATTCCCAGATCGGAAGATGGTCGGAACCAATAATCCGCTCCAGGGACTCTGGGCGAATATCGGCGAAAGAACCAACTTCATCCTCGACTCCGTTTAACACTCGCTCGAGTTGATCCTTCATCAAGCCCGTGGGACCTTCCTCCACAAGCGGATCAAGCCGGGAGGTGGCCGACCACGCTTTCACCGGGGCCAACCCCTTGACCAAAGAGATCAACATAAAGCCATTCGGCGCCACTTCACAGTAGTACCCCAATGGCTGACCCTCGCGCTTGAACTCCTGTACGTTGATTACGTCGGCGGTCTGAGAACCGCCCCAATCGCCGTTGAGCTCTATTTCCATAGTCACCCAACCCTGTGCGACCTTCCTGGCTTGGGTTTCATTGACCAGATCGGCCTGAGCCGATCCAGCACAAAAGACGCACACCAGAGCGGCGATCAGGGTACATTGAATTTTGTTATTCATCATATCCCCCATCGTCTAGTGTAGCGTTACCAGAACAAGGATCTGCCCCTGTTCGCCTCGTTCCAGCCTCTCCATCGCCTTGCCCAGAATGGCACCATGAGTGCGGAGATGGTCGGTCGCTTTCATTGCGTAGCCGGGCACGGCGGAGGTTGTCAGCAGGTCGCCGGGTTCTATGCCCGCTTCAGTGGCGTCGACATTGCAGTAAACGCGTCCGGCCAGAGCGACATCGACATCAAACTGGTCCGTACCCAGACGCACACCCGAGCCGAGTCCATTGGCGCCGGCGACGATGCCGGCAACACGGCTATCGTACGCCCGGCTACTGACTGTGAGCTTCCCAGGGTTCAGGGGATCAATGATCATGACCGTCCCCGGAGCAATCTGCGAGGGACTGGCCGTATTGAAGCCCTCCGCAAAGTCCAATCCTTCGCCCAGCTCAACGATCGTCTCATCGAAATGGTTCCTGATCCTGACATTGCCCTTGATGTCGGCCGCCCATCCGGCTCCAAAATGGCCGTCAACCACCAGAGCGGTGGCGCCGGCATAGGTCGCCTCAGCATAAACGCCGATTCCATTGGAAGCTTCTGCCTGTCCATAAACGCCGATTCCATTGGATGCGTCAGCCTGTCCATAGACGCCCCGGCCGTACGACCCCGGCGCGCGTCCATGGACGCCGCACCCCTCAGTACCCATGGAAAGGCCATAGACGCCGGTTCCCCCGTCAGTATTCGATGATGAGCCGAAAACACCGAAGCCGTTCTCAGCATCGGCGGTTCCAGACACGCCGACTCCGTTACTCCCAGAGGCATAGCCCCTGACCCCGATGGCGAGGGCGCCGTCCACCGTCCCCTGGACGCCATAGTTTTGTGGACCGGTCCCGATGCCGAGAACACCACTGGATCCCTCATCGCCGCTCGTAGAGCCGCGGATAGCGTCGAGCCCGACTGCTTGAACGTGGAGCGAGGCGAGCGGTTCGACGGTACCTATACCAACCCGGTTGGCTAAAAAGTCTCCGTAGATCAGAGGCGTTCCCGCAGTAGTATTGTTTATAATCAGCGTGTGGGAATCAGTGTTGGAATAACCTGCGCCGCGACCCAGAAAAACATTGTCCGACCCGGTGGCATTCTGTCCGGCGCCTTTGCCGATAAAGGTATTTCTGTCACCGATGATGTTGCCATTTCCAGCAGCCGTACCCACAAAGGTGTTGTTGTCACCGGTGGTGTGCCAGTGTCCGGCGGCCTGACCGATCATCACATTGTTCAGCCCCTCGTTGTTGGGTCCGACAGCAGTGCCCACAAAGGTGTTCAGGGTGCCGGTCGCATTGCTGCCCGCCCCGGACCCGATATAGACATTGGATTCGCCGTTGGCACTGGATCCGGC
>CBDUZQ010000254.1:0-4182 GCA_965371755.1 uncultured bacterium | reverse complement strand
CTGATAGCCACCATCATCGCCTTGCGGGTCAGTGCATCCTCGACAGCCGCAATAGTCTCTTCGGTGTTGCCGCTGTAAGACGATGCAATCACCAGCGTCTCATCATCCACGTATTCGGGCAGGACGTAGTGGCGACACACCTCGAATGGCACCAGCAGCTTGGACGAAAGATAAGTCCGAGTGAGATCGCCGCCGATAGCCGAACCGCCCATGCCGACCACAACAATGTTCTTTATACCGCTAAAGTCGTCGGCGTCGATCTGCCAGCGCTGAGCCAGAGTAAGGGCGTCGGCCATCTGCTCAGGCAGATCAAAAATCCGATTGTACATATTACTCGGATCAGCCTTGCGCACGGTTTCAATGTCGTCAAGAATCGTCAATTTAATGGTCCTTATGCTTGAAGTTTCTTTTTGTGTAATTCCGATCTGAAATTCTCCAGAATCTGCCTGACCGTTGACTCTGAACCGGCGGCCAGCACCGGTGCTACCAAGTGCCGCACCAACCGGGAGTCTATCCGTTTTACGAGTCGACAGAGGTCAAATATCCTGTTTGGATTCATCGATAGCTGATCTACACCCATCCCGATAAACAACGGCAGGGCCAACAAGTCGCCGGCGACTTCGCCGCAGATTGAGACCGGTTTGCCGAACCGTTTGCAGGCCTTCACCGTGGTGTGAATCAGGTTCAGGACGGCCGGGTGATACGGTGAGTAGAGTCCGGCCACCTTGTTGTTCATACGATCCGCGGCCATAGTGTACTGGGTCAGGTCGTTGGTGCCGATCGACATGAAATCGACCCGGGGGGCCAGCGCCGTAGCTGTCATGGCGACGGCTGGCACTTCGACCATTATGCCCAGTTCGATATTTTCGTTAAACGCGACATTTTGCCGCCTAAGGGAGAGTTTGACCTGAGAGACCAGTTTGCGCGCTCGTTCCACCTCGGCAAGCTCGGTGACCATCGGCAGCATGATTTTGAGGTGACCGAATTTCGACGCGCGCAGAATAGCTCTGATCTGGGTCTTGAAAATGTTGCTGCGATCCAGCATTACCCGGATACCGCGCCAACCGAGAGCCGGGTTCATTTCCTCCGGCCAGCCGGCGTCGCTGCTGATTTTGTCGTAACCCAGATCAAACGTCCTTAGCACCACCGAACTACCGGCGAATTTCTCGGCTACCTGTCGGTAGGTCTCAAACTGCGTCTCCTCGTCGGGAAAGCGGTTCTCGACCAGGTATAGAAACTCCGTGCGGTAAAGCCCGATCGGGAAGCCTTTCTCCGCCAGAATGTCGTCGACCGGCCCGCTCAGCGACAGATTGCCGGCAATCCCGACCTCGACACCATCGCGGGTGACCGGGGGTACGCGTGTCAGCCTTCTAATACGGGTGACCAACGCCGGGCCGTGGCGCTTTTTGCGCTTCTGATACTCAGCCCAGTCTTCATCGGTCGGATTGATAATTGCCTCACCGGCCGTGCCGTCAAGGATAATGCGGTTGTTGCTGGACACCGCCGCGTAAGCGCCATCCACCAGCACCACCGGCAACAGCAGCGCGCGGGCTATCAATCCCATGTGCGAATCGGCCCCGCCTTTGGAAACCAGGAATCCGACCACCTTACGCTGCCGATAAGTGAGGACGTCGCTGGGAGTAAACGACTTGCCGACCAGGATAGTGTTGGGCGGGAGTTTCAACTCACACTTATCAAACCCGCTCAGATGAGACAGCACGCGCGTCGAGACCGACTTGATATCCTCGGCCATCTGGCGCATGTAGTAATCTTTGGATTGCTCTAAGGGCTCGATAGTCCGCTTGACAAGATGATCGTAGATGTAGGCGGCGTTGCGTTTTCGTGAGCGGATTTCCTCTTTGACCTGTTTGAGGAACTCGTAGTCACTGGCAATAAGCAGTTGGGCATCAAATACTTTGGCCACCGGGCCGCCCATTTTCTTGCCGGCCGTTTCGCGCAGTTCGCGCAGTTCGCCCACGGTCTGCTCGACCGCACGATCCAACGCCTCGGTTTCTTGTGTGAGCCGAGTGGTCGCGATAGCTACCTCGGCCATTTCGGACTCGCCCGGCAAAATCACCCTCGCGTGTCCGAGGACGATCCCACCGGATATGGAAAGGCCACGCAGTAGCCTGCGTTTACCGGTCATAGCAATACACTCCTGCGAAATCCGCCGCAAGTCAGTCCAATTTACCGATTTATATTACCCGCCCCCATGTAAGATGGCAAGGATAAAGTTGTGAGTGGGTCGGTTTGAGATGGAAACCGAATCGAAATATGTGCTTGATGATCTTTCTGATCGGTGCTCGGCTATTGGCGAGCGTCAACTAGCTACAAGTCAGTTCGGAGAGGAGATAACACTACGGAGCGGCAGAGTAGTAACTCGACCAACACATTGGCGGCGACCTGGTCAGCGCGTCGTCAGTCCATCAAGAGTCGATTAACAACCCCCCTATATCTCCTCCCCGAAACCGGAGGCGATTACCTTCACCAGCGCCGCCAAGGCCGCCTCTTCGTCCGGGCCGTTGACCTCAAGCAGCAACTCCGACCCCTTTTCAGCCGCCAGCATCATAACCCCCATGATCGACTTGCCGTTGACTTTGGTGCCGTCTTTGGACACATAGACCTCGGCCTCAAAGCGCGTCGCCTCGGTGACAAACATAGCTGATGGGCGCGCGTGCATGCCGAGTTTGTTGACAATGGTGACGGTCTGCTGTGTCATGCGTACTCTTCGACGAGGACAAATCGCTTACCGGACAACTCACGCACGACCCCTTTGAGTTCGAGCGCCAACAACAGTTCCATCAACTCCGACACCGGCAGTTCAGCGGCGCGTGAGAGTTGATCGACCTGTATCGGTCCGGCCGAAAAGAGGGCGGTGATGTTTTTTTCGGCGTCGGTCATATCCGGCAATTGGATGAATTTCTTAGCTAATACTTCTCCCTTCAGAGTGGGGAGTTCGTCAAAGATGTCTTCCGGCGAGGTAGTAAGGCGGGCGCCTTTGCGAATCAGTTCGTTGGTGCCTTCACTCATGCGATCAGTCGGCGACCCCGGCACGGCGAACAACTCACGTCCCTGTTCTAAAGCGTGGGCGGCGGTGATCAGCGCACCTGATTTGCAGCCGGCCTCCACTACCACCACACCGCGTGAGAGACCGGAAATGATGCGGTTGCGTTCGGGAAAAAAGGCGCGGTCGGGTCCGGTGCCGGGCAGGTATTCGGAGTAGATGGCGCCCTGTTCTTTGATGCGCGCCGCCAGACTCTTGTTTGATGCCGGGTAGATGATGTCCAGCGAACTGCCAAGTACGGCGATCGTCTTGCCGCCGCCGTCCAGGGCGCCGTTGTGCGCAGCGGAGTCAATCCCCTCGGCCATACCGGAAACAACCGTGATACCGCTTCGGGCCAGCGCGGCCCCAAGCTGTAAGGCGAACAATTGACCTTTCTCGGAGGGGTGGCGTGTGCCCACGATAGCGATAATTTTTTCATCCGACGCAGTGGCCTCACCGAGCCGAAACAACAGGGTCGGGCCGTCCGGGATGGAACGCAACGGCGTCGGGTATCCAGGGTCATCGAACGACAGAGCCGCCCAACCCAACTGCACAACCTTGGCGGCGTAACTGCGCGCCGTGGGGCCGTCATACTGTTCTTTGATCGCCGTTGCGGTTGTCCGGGAGATATCTTTGACGGTTTCCAGTCGCTGTATCGGCGCCGCCAGAACCTCCGAGGGTGACCCGAAGGCTTCAACCAGGCGGCGGTAGCGTTTCCGCCCCACGCCGGGAATGCGCATCAAAGCTATGGTGTCAACCAGTCGGTCTTTCATCTCGCTGTTGGTCAAGTCGTCTCTCTATTTCGTGAATGAATCGCTCCGCGCCCTCATGGGTCACCGCCGATATCAGAATATAATCATCCGGCAGCCGCTCACAAACAGCTTTTAGATCACTTTCTGTGACCGTGTCGATTTTTGTTATCACCACAAACGAGTCTCGCGACGGCAGCGTTTGATCAAAATCGGCCAGTTCCTGCTTCAGTTCATTATAGGCTTGCTCAAGATCGGGCGAGTTAATATCGATAACATAGATCAACAGCCGGGTGCGCTGGATATGTTTCAGAAACTGATGCCCAAGACCTTTTCCCTGCGAAGCACCGGCGATCAGTCCCGGAATGTCGGCCATCACGCATGACTTGT
>CBDUZQ010000253.1:0-4209 GCA_965371755.1 uncultured bacterium | reverse complement strand
ACAAACTCGAACCCATGCTTCTCCCAGGTGGTGCGGTTGAGCAGTCCGAAACGATCGCAGACCAGCTTGTTCTTGACCAGAGCCGCAACGGTTTTCGGACGCAGGTTTCGGAAGCGATGATGCGCCGTACCGATCACGATAACGTGGGCGTTCGTTAGCGCCTCGTTCAGATCGTGCACAAGCGGCACATTTCCCTCGACAATGTGGTCGGCGTGGGTAAGAAACGGTTCGTACACGGCAACTGTCGCCCCTCGTCGTCGTAGTTTCAACGCCAACCTGACTGCCTGAGAACCGCGAGTGTCATCGGCCTCCGGTTTGAAGGCGGCACCGAGCAGAGCTATCTTTTTGCGCTTGAGGCTGCTCAAGCGAGACTGCAAAGTTGTCACAATGTTCGTCAATACTCGTTCATTTATTCTTAGCGCCGTCTCGGCAGTGTGGAAAGTGAACCCAGTTTCCGACTCGTGGGAATTGATCAGGTAGCAGTCCTTGGGCAGGCAGGAGCCGCCGAAACCGAGTCCGGGTTCGAAGTATTCCGTGCCGATGCGTGGGTCGAGACCTATCGCTCGTTTGACGGCGGCGAGATCCAGTGATTGCAGGTGAGCGTATTCGGCGATCTCATGGATGAAAGCCAGTCGGTGTGACAGGTAAAGATTAGCCCCGAGCTTGATCAACTCAGCCGAGGCGCAATCGGTTTCGATGATCGGAACCGAGGCGCTCAGGAGCTTCTTGTAGAATCGCACCACTCGCCGCCGCGCTTTCAGATCGTCGGCGCCGACCACCACACGCCATGGGTGAGCCGTATCCTCGTAAGCGAAACCTTCTCTGAGAAACTCGGGATTGACGACCAGTTGTACTTCATGGCCAAACGCTGCCTGATCGAGAAGTCCTCGAAAGAGACCCGCGAAGCCGAGAATATTGGTCGACTTGAGCAGCACCACCGCCGGTTGCTTGCGCCTGGCACCCCCGATCCATTCGGCCATTCGTTCAAAGGCAGCCAACTTCATCTTCCACGTCTGCTGGTCGGCCGAATCGATAGCCACGATGATGATCGACGCCTTCTGGTAGATATCTCTGGACGGCAAGACAACGCGAAGACGCCCGGTCCCGACGGCTGCCTTGAGTCGTTTTGCAAGCTCAGGTTCGCGGAAATGCAGTTTGCCTTTTCTGAGCGAGTCGACGATGAATTGGTTTTTCTCAGCGACGGTGACCGAGAGTCCTTTGGTTGCCAGGAAAGCGGCCGTTGCCAGCCCCACGAACCCGGCTCCGACCACCAGTATGGAGTCATTGGTTGTCATGGAGGTTGTAAAATAGTCGGCGGAGACGGAATTGCCAAACAATTATTAGCCGACGTGGCGATAGCCCCAGTCAAGCAGGCGGCGGGCTTCCTTGAAACGAAGCCGATCACCCGGCACGCCCAGAAGCACCACGGTCAGCCTCTCCCCTTTCTTATTACGAACCAAAGAAGTCAGGCAGTAGTCGGACGCCTGGATGTAGCCGGTCTTCCCAGCCAGCACATCATACCGAGACCAGAGAAGCCGGTTGGTGTTGGGAAGCATCCTGGCGTAATTCCTCTTGTTGTGGTAGCGGGCACGGTGTTGTTTCTCAGACGTGAACTCCGCAATCAGTTCGTACTTGTAGGCGTAATGAAGCAACTTGGCAACTTCATGAGCCGTTGACACATTGCGCTCATCCAGCCCTGTCGGTTCATAAAATACCGTTTGCGTCAGTCCGAGGTAGGCTACTTTGGCGTTCATGTCAGCGGCAAACTGCTCGATTGAACCCGATACAGCCCGCGCCAGAACCCGGGCGGCTCGATTATCGGAACTGGCCAGGCTTGCATAGAGCAAGTCCCGCAGGGTCAACTCGCTGCCGACGCGGAGGCGTGAACGTGAGGAACGTCGGGCATCGTCGCGCGTAATCTTCTCGGTGCGATTAAGATCGACTCCTTTGTCCAGCACCACCATAGCTGTCACCAGCTTGCTGATTGACGCCACCGGCCTCACTTGGTCGGCATTCCTGGCATGCAGTACTTCCCCGTTCTCATAATTGACCAGGAGAACCGCACGGGCGTTTAGCCAGGGACCCTTCTTGACATTATCGAAGTCGAGATGGTAGAATTGGCTGACGATGGGTTCCTGGATGTCGCCAATCGGCTCAAGGTAGCCGATACTGTTGGTGAAAAACAGCAGGGTCGCCGCGGTCAGCACAAAACCCTTACAGATCGCAAGAAGTCTGCTCATATCGGAATTATCGACAAGGCGCATCAGTATTTTAACCACTTGATTATCTCAGGCAAGGTTGGTCGTTTGCCGTACATAAGGATTCCGATCCGGAATACCTTCGAGGTGAGCCAGACCATGCCGGCAAATGCCGCTACCACCAGCAAAAAGCCGAGTAATGCTTCACCGACAATACCGCTGAAAAGCGAGTACTCGCTGAGGGTAGGCGCCACGAAAACCAGCCGCATCATCATCATCGTCGGCGCCGTGAACGGAATCAGCGAGAGTACGCGGGCCATCAGGGAGTTTGGTTCCTGGACCACCGCGATTCCCAGTATGACCGGCAGGATCAAAAGCATGGTGATCGGCGCCACCAGACTTTGCGCCTCTTTGTCCGAGGTCACAATCGAACCCAACAGAGCAAACAGGGTTGAAAACAACAAGTATCCGGAAACGAGATAGAGCACAAAGAACACGATAATGACCGGGTTGAACACGATACGGTCGATCGACGGATCGATGTCGAACGAGGAGCGCAGCAGGAACAGCCCGGCCCCCATAGCAAACCAGACGGCCACCTGGGTCATAGTGGCGGCTCCCAATCCGATGACCTTGCCCATCATCAATTGAAAAGGGCTGACCGACGAGATCATCACTTCCATGATCCGTGAGTTCTTTTCCTCTATGACCGAACGCATCACCAACTGCCCATAACCGAGAATCGTCCCGAACAGAACCATCACGAACACGAGGGCACTGAAATACTTGGTCAAAAACGGCATGGACTCGCCTTTGGTGTCGCGCACAACCAGATCGATGGAACGCGTCAGGCTGAGAGCAGAGTCCACCGACAAATTTATGTCGGACATTTCAAGGCGAACCGACGCCATTAGATTCGACAACTTTCGTTCGAACCGACGGAGCGATCTGAAATTGTCGGAGTTAGTGACTATGTACATGCTGCTGTCGACCAGATCGGCGTCCTGTTTCAACACTAAGAAGTACTTAATATTTTTGTCGTTGATCTGCTCTCGCAGAGAATCCTCGACAGCCCGAAAGCGCGCGAAATCACCTGGATCGATTGTGTAAACCTGTTCTACCGAATAGTACGGAGTGTCTTCATCGTCGGTAAGTTTGTACTCGTTCAGTGATTCGGCAAACTGGTTGCCGATAGAGTGTTCCGTTTGATCTATGATGACCAGACGCTCGGTGCCGTCAGCTTTCATGTGAGCTAGTAGGGCCGGCAGGAGCACAAAGGCCAACATGAGAACGGGTGTCAGGATCAGGCCGAAAACGAACGATTTCTTCTTGACGACCTGGGCGTACTCACGCTTGAAGACAATCAGAAACTTAGACACTGTCGCCCCCGCCCGAAGTGTCTGATCCCGGTCGTTCGGCCTGGGCCATCTCTATGAAGATGTTGTACAAGGAAGGTTCCAATTGAGTGAATCGTCGTACGGCTACGCGCTCGACCACCTGCTTCAGGATTTCGTTACTGTCGACACCCTCGGCCAACTCCAACTCGAGGTAGTTGTTGAACTCGGTCACGTGCAGCACACCGGATAGTTCTCTGAGGAAGTGTCCGTCGCCCTCTATTTCGATCTGTACGGAGTTTTTGCCAAACTGAGCTTTGACTTCCGTCATGCTGCCGTCGATCACCTTTCGGCCATGGGAAATCATGCAGACGTGATCGCAGAGCTTCTCGGCCTGTTCCATAACATGGGTCGAGAAGAGGATGGTCTTCCCGTTCCGCTTCAGTTCGAGCAATATATCCTTGATAATCTCGATGTTGAGCGGATCGAGTCCGGAGAATAGTTCGTCCAGAATGACCAGATCCGGTTCATGCAGAATCGTGGAGATGAACTGCAGTTTCTGCTGCATTCCCTTGGAGAGTTCCTCGACTTTCTTCAAACGGTAGTCGAACAGCCCCATCCGTTGCAGCCATGGGTCCACTTGTGACTGCGCCGCTCGCGCCGAACATCCTTTCAAC
>CBDUZQ010000252.1:0-4210 GCA_965371755.1 uncultured bacterium | reverse complement strand
ACAAGCGCATCAGGAATCATGTCCACCAGAGAACGATATAGTTTTTCTCTGCCTGGCATTTCTCAACTCCTTCCTATGACGTCAACGATCGCCAAAACACAATCAGGGTCCGTACAAATCGCCTCAAGATCACGAGGGGCGGTTGGATATTCGCAATCAACCGGCTGCAAAGGTAGCTGCTGTTTGACCGAAAGAACAGCGACGATGTTGGGGTCGAGAAAAGAGGAAAACCGGCGCAATTACTGACGTACATTGGTCGAAACGGCATGCCTTCCCCACCCTCGCCAGAGTGACAGCACATACGCACCGATATACGCATAAACCACGTATTGACTATATCTCATACCTCACGATATTAGAGCAAGGCTGTCTTTACAGCCTGGATGACCAGATCACAGAGCACATGATTCGACAACTGAGTCGTCCAATATGGATCCCGTGCTGTTCCCCTCCCCCGGCGCGGGATCTTCCTTATTAATCACAACCTCAAAGAGCCTGCATATTGTTGGCAGTATTATATAATGATGGGTCCCAACTGTCAAGTACCCCAAGGGTGGATTCTTAACCGGCAGCACTACCGTTCGTGCGCGGCAGATGTTCACATCTGCCCGGTGGACTGAGACAGCCGCCCGATAGCGGACCAGACGCCCGTGCGTATTATACTCAATCACGAGGCCACTACCGGCTTGGATGCCGCCTCTTTTCGCTCGCGGTAGAGCTGACCGATTTCGGCCCCTATGATAAACACGATGGCCGTGTAGTATATCCAGAATCCGACGGCCAGAAACAGCGCGTAGGCGCCGTAGATTCGCTTGAGGGTCACGAAGTGCGATACATAATAGCCAAACGCCTGCTGAGCAACTTGCCATAACAGAGCGGCCGAGAGGGCGCTCACCAGGATCATCTTGAAGTGGGGCCGCTGATGGGGAACGGCCAAATAAACAATCATGAAGCTGGTAAAGATCAGCAGGAACGAAAGCAAGTGCAGGACAAAACCCTCGGGGAGCCACTGGACGAAAGTGTTCAAGGTCTCGTGTTTGAAGGTAAATCGTTCCATGAGTCGAATGGCGGGAATGATGGCAGTGGACAAAAGGAAATAAATCAGAACCAGGACTATCAGTCCCAGGTCGCGCAGTTTGCTGAGCAGGATAGATTCGTGCGGAGTAATATCGTACACTTTGTTGAGAGTCGTACGCATGCTGCTGAAAAGGGAAGTGGCGGCCAGGAGCAGGCCGGTGACACCGATCACACCGGCCAGACGCTGGTGTCCGACAAACTCGTCGACACGAGCAAACACCATTTCTTTGACCGCATCGGCATAGTCGGCATAGGGAATGGCGTGTTCGATGAAGGTAGCGATCTGACCCTGAAGCGTTGGCTGCTGCAGTACCATGCCCAAAGCGGAGAACACAATCAGCACCAGCGGAATACTGCATACTACCAGCGAAAAGGCCAGCCCGCTGGCCATAAGAAAAATATGGTGCTCATCGACGCGGTGGTACAGGCCGCCCAGATAGTGTGACAAGAAGGCTTTGGTACCCAGACACATTTTCCTCAGTCGATGAACAATGTTGAGCCTTGCTGCCATAATCTTTTACAGTCTCAGGTCGCAGTTAGTTATGTACCGTACTCAGATTCTATGATAGCGTTCAATTTGTCAAGAAGTTTGTCTTGACGCCAGTTCCAGCGTCTGTCAATCCCGCTCGGCTCAAAAAAAAGGCAGCCTTCAGGCTGCCCTCGCTTCTTCAGGATTCCGTTCCTTCTATTCACCCAACCCCGACCACTCGGCATCTTCCAGCCAGTTTTTGGGATGGTCGAGGAAGCTAACCACGTGGTCAATAATGGTCCAGTGCTTATGCTCCTCGTCGGCGATCCGATGCAACATCTCCTTTTGTCCGGCATCGTCGACTTCATCGGCCTTTTGGCGGTAAAACGCCTCGGCCTTTTTCTCGATCTCGCGGGCCTGGACCCAGGCGTCGCGAAGGTCGGAGGCAAAGGCGAACTCGGTGCCGGACGATTTGAGTTCTTCAAAAACCGTCTTTGCGGATTTGAAGATCTGTGTCGCCTTTTCAGAGTCGTAGCTGACGTTCTCGCCTTCCTTCATGGCCTTGAATATCTCGTAATGTTTCTGCTCGTCCGAGGCCATTTCCAGAAGTAGTTTCTTCAGTTGCGGGGTTTCGGTCTTGGCGGCTTGTTCTTCATAGAAAGATTTGCCGTCGAGTTCCATTTGCATTGCAAAATCGAATACACTCATTGTCACTCCGGGAATTTGATATTCATGCTCATCAACAATCATACGCAGATTCGGTTCCGAGGTCAATTGGTTTGCAGAACTATCCTGCCGGAAGGCAAATGATGCAAAACAAAACCTGATCGTGCTTGCACCAAACAGATAAATGACTAAATTAAGCGCATGTGTCTGTGCAAACGAACCGCTGTTGTCTTGTGTCTCGTTCTGATCGGCCTGAGTCTGTCGGCCGCCGAGTCGCAGCCTGTCCAGCGAGAGCATTTCACTTTCTATTTTGATAATCCTCGGTATGTCGACGCCGCTGACTCGGTACTGACCCAGACCCGGAGCCGTCTGGCCGAACTACTGGACGACAGCCTCAGTTACAAACCTTCGATCTACCTGGTGGAGGATATTAAGCAGTTCAAGAAGTTGATCCGGGGACGTTTCCCCGACTGGGGTGCGGCAGCGGCTTTTTCGGAACGGCAGTTGATCGCTATCAAGTCTCCGGACAAGTTCAATCTCGGCAAGTCTCTTGAGGAGTTGTTGGCCCACGAGTACACGCACCTGGTAGTGAGTCACAAGACCGGATTTCACGAGGCGCCGCGTTGGTTCCATGAGGGGATGGCTATGTTTGTCTCTATGGAGTGGAGTTTCTCGGACAATCTGGCCATGAATCGGGCGGCGATCTTCGGCGATTTCATGTCGCTTCACGAGATAGAAAACATGAATCGTTTCGGCGAGGGTAAAGCTCATGTGGCTTACGCGCAGTCATACTTGGCGGTCAAGTACATCTATGACAACTACGGCCGGAAATCATTGGCGGTACTACTTGACGAACTCTCGCAAGGGAAGAACCTCAGAGCCGCCATGCTGGCCTCCACCGGCAGTACCACGCCGGAATTTGAAAATGAGTTCCACGCATACCTGACCAAACGTTTTAACATAATGACGCTCTTTATGGATACCATGTTCTTCTGGCTGGGGCTGGCGATGATAGTTATCATCGCGACCTTTCTCCGCTATCGGAAGCGCCGTAAGTACTATAAGCAGTGGGAAGAAGAGGAGAAACTCCACTCGACCGACTTCGACTACGGTGACCCAGACAATCCGGAACAGACCGATGATGATGAACCATGGCGAAGCTGAGCCATGAAATCGAATATCTGGCTACGCTGCTTGGCGTCAAACTTGCGCAGGCGATGCCGGCTGGCCTGGCCGACTCGTTCGGCGCTACGTTAGGATCACTGGTACACTTTGCGCTGGCGTCCCGACGACGGATTACCCATGACAACCTCAAGCGCGCGCTGGGTGAAAGCCTGTCCGACACCGAACGCAAGTTGATTGTGAAGAACGTGTTTCGGAACACCGGCCGGACCTTGATCGAATTCGCCCGGCTCGGACGACTGGTCAAAGGGGGATTGGACGATCTTATCGTTGACGACGGTCTCGGTCATCTAAAACGAGTCCACGCCGAAGGCCGCGGCGGGATCGTGGTGACGGCTCATTTCGGCAGTTTCGAACTGTTCGGCGCCTGGGTCGGAACGCGTGGTTATGCGATGGATTTTCTGACCGGCGTGCAGCACAATGAAAAAGTGAACCGTCTCTTGAACGGTTTTCGTCGGGAGATCGGGGTCGGCCTGGTTTCGATCGATCGGACCCTGAGGCCGGTTTTCAAGTCACTTCGGGCCAACCGCCTTATCGGGTTGATCGCTGACCAGCACGCGCCGGCCGGAGTGGTGGTCGATTTTTTCGGACGGCCGGCGGCCACGCCAAAAGGGCCGGCGGCCTTTGCTGTCAAGGCGAAGGTGCCGATTCTGCCGTTTGTAATGCGACGCGAGCGGCACGATCGTCATGTGGTCATGGCCGGTGATCCAATCTATCCGCCCGCGAGTGGCGACAGCGAACGCGACATTCTCACTATGACCTCCGCTTATACTCGATTTTTCGAGGACTGTATCCGCAAGTACCCGGACCAATGGC
>CBDUZQ010000251.1:0-4211 GCA_965371755.1 uncultured bacterium | reverse complement strand
AGTTCTGCCGCCCACAGGGCTGCAAGATCGCGGTCAATGGTAGTCATCCCAGGCCGCAGCTAACGCGACCTGAAGGTCATTGGGCATAGACGATTTGTCGGGGAAGAAGCCATCATAGACCACGTTTCCGGAAAACACGGCATATACCCAATACTCGGAGTTAATGCAGCCGGATGGACAGTCGCCCCAGGCATTGCGGAAGAAATACAGAATGCGACGGTCGGGATTGGACGGCAGCAGCATTGACTGGTCACCCATGTACCAATTGGGCACGGCAAACCGCACACCGGGGAGCTTCGCGTATGCCTCGGCCAGCACTTCCGGATTCAGGGGGTCAGCAAACTGAAGCTTGAGCATGTTAAAGGATGGCATGGAAAGGTCCACACGGTCTACACTGTAATGTCGGTTCAGGGAATCCCATTCCTGATAGAGTCCCTCTGAAGCCAATTGGTAACTCCAGGCATCGAAACCAATGACAAGGCGACCGGGCTCCCAGGGCTCGAAGAACTTCAGGTCGACCGCCGGGACGGTTTCACGCTGGTTCTTGCGGACGATGCGGAGGTCGCTTCGAATGCGTTCGTACAATTCAGGCGGGGCGGTCAACTCGCCGGATAACCACAGTGCGATTGCCAGCGCCTCCTGATCCGGCTGCGCCGGGATCAGGACGGGACCTGAGTCCGAGTCCGAATTGACTAGCGGCGAGAACGATAAGTCCCCCCCGCATCCCGCCAGCATGAGGACGATCGCCGGCAGCCAAACGAGTATTGTCGCTATATTCTTTCGCATACCTCTTGATGTGATCTATCGGAATGCGAGCGTGAAACTTGATCCACACAGCAACCGGGGGCATGATGATCGAGACACGTCGCGCCGAAACTTGTGTGAACACACACGAGAGCCGTGGTGTTAATCTGTTGACAGCACAGGATGCCGCATGCTATTTTGCGCTAAGCTGTAAGCGGCTGTAGTCGATAAGGTTACTATGAATATTTCGCGCGCCCTGACAGAAAATTTGATCAAGCTCGAAATGAGTACTGTGGTCAAGCCGTACGAGGACGGCACGTCACTGGAAAAGTGGCGTCAGCAGGGCAAGGAATTGATCCTTGAGGAGTTGGTGAATCTCCTCATTAACGGCAACCGCGTCGGCAATGTGACCAAGCTGCTGATTGATTTCATCAACCGCGAAAGAAAAGCTACGACGGCGATCGGTGACGGCATCGCGATCCCACACATTCGCTCAATGCAGGCCAAAGAACTCATAATCGCCTTCGCCCGCTCCTCAGAAGGGTATGACTTCGATTCCCCTGACGGCAAACCGACCCATCTGTTCTTCGTCATGGCCGCGCCCCCGTATGATGACTCTCTTTACCTGCGAGTTTTCAAGTCGCTGATGGAGATGCTTCAGTACGAATCGTTCCGGCAGGAACTGATGACCGTTTCGCATCCGGGCGAACTGATCCGCACCATCCGAGGGATGGAGTAGGAATTCCCCAAGGTTGCCCGCGAAGGGACCACTATCGACCAATCCCTAAACTCGCAAATCAGGCAAACCGAATCTTACGATTCATGTAACTTGTGCGCGGCAGACCTCCCAGTCTGCCCGTTTGAAGGACGTATCCAAAGTAATCAAGTAACCCTTCACTACCCGCTGCCAAGTGAGTATTTATCTGCTTTACACTGAGCACAGTCATTCTTATCTTTACGGTTGGGAAATCGATGATTCCTATGTTCTGTTTTGCCATGGAGTAGGTTCATTATCATAAGGAGGGTTTGCGATGAAATTCACTGACACTCTGGAAAACGACGTTGTCGTATTCGACATGTCCGGCAAAATCATGGGCGGCGAAGAATCAACACGCTTCCATGGCCGAGTGCGCGAAAATATCAACCTCAACAAGAAGAATGTCGTGGTCAACCTGGAGAAAGTTGACTGGATCAATTCGGTCGGTTTGGGCATGTTGATATCTGCGCTTACAACAGTCAGGAACGCCGGCGGTCGGTTGGTGCTGGTGAACATTAGCTCGATTGAGTCGATTCTGGCGCTCACGCGGCTGATAACTGTGTTTGACAGTTTCGACAGCGTGGAGGCGGCCCTCGATTCATTCAAATAATAGCCTGAAACTGACCGACCCATCCCCTTGCACATGGGAATAGGCCGTTTTCGGTCATTGCCAAAAACGGTCCTGTCGTGTATATTCTAAACTGGACGAAGTACTACCGAAACATCAAGTGAAGGTCCAGCAAAGTAGATTGACCTAACCCATCATCGAATCAGGTTTGGTGATTGTTGCATGTTCCCGCGTGAAGCGCCATTGGCATCAAGGCTGTACAGATGCAGTATCAGGCGCCGACAGGTCATAAAGAAGCACGAAGACGGCCCATAATGCGAAACTCTGTCACTAAAGCGGTTTCAGCCACAAATGGACAAGACTCAATCGCATGGAACGTGAAGCCGGCAATGTTGGTTCTTGTTACCATACACGACGGCAGAATAGGTTGATATCTGAAGTATCACAGTAATAGCACATTTTGGAGAGCGTAATGAAACCGAATCGCATTATTGGAATCTTGATCATCGTCGCAACAGTCTCGACTGGATCTGTGGTGGCGCAAATCAGCGCACCGGCCACGCCGGTCAGCTTCGACCAGTCTCTTCGCAGTGATGTTCACACAGTAATAACAGGGCCCGTCGATGTAGCGGCGCTGCTGGCCGAAGATGAAATCGAAGAGGCGGAAGGGCTGCCGTTTCGGTTCGGCGCACCCTTCGATGTGGATTACAGTATTGAAAACTCCGGACAGTGGGAAGAACTGAGCGACGGTGGGCATGTATGGCGGCTGAAAATAAGTTCGCCCGGCGCCTATACCATCAACCTGCTCTACAGTCGCTACCGCTTGCCGCCGGGTGCTACGCTACATCTCTACAATGAAGATCGCAGCATGACCATCGGCGCCTTCACCGAGCGCAACAACAAAGACCACGGCGAATTTGCCACCGCTCCGGTGAAGGGCGATGTGACGATAGTCGAGTACTATGAACCGGCCGAGGTTCGTGGGCAAGGCGAGTTGGCCATCAATCGCATCGTTCATGCCTACAAGGACATCTTCAGCTATTTCAAGGACGCCGACGGCTTCGGCAGTTCCGGCTGGTGCAACAACAACGTCAACTGCCCCGAAGGTGAACCCTGGCAGGACGATAAACGCGGCGTGGCAATGGTCCTGCTGTCCGGCGGGACACGTTGGTGCTCCGGGTCTCTGGTCAACAACGTGCGCCAGGATGAGACACCGTATTTTCTGACGGCCAACCATTGCCTGGGCAGTGAATCGACCTGGATCATCATGTTCAATTACGAAAGCCCCACCTGTGCTAACATCGATGGTCCGACCAACATGACCATTTCAGGCACGACCCTCAGGGCCAGCTATTCCTCGTCGGATTTTGGTCTCGTAGAACTGAGCGCTCAACCTCCGGAAAGCTGGGCACCCTATTACAACGGCTGGTCGAATATTAACACGGCGGCCTCCTCCGCAGTAGGTATCCACCATCCCTCCGGCGACATCAAGAAGATTTCGTTTGACTACGATCCGCTGACTTCCACCAACTACCTCCAGTCCTCCGGTACGACCCACTGGCGCGTGGGAAATTGGGAAGACGGCACTACCGAAGGCGGCTCATCCGGCTCTCCCCTGTTCGATCCGATGCATCGTATCGTCGGGCAGCTTCACGGCGGGTACGCCTCGTGCGAGAGCATCACCCCCGACTGGTACGGCAAGTTCTCTCTGTCCTGGACCGGCGGTGGATCATCATCGAACCGACTGCGCGACTGGCTGGACCCGGACAACACGGGAGCGCTGGTGCTCGACGGCTACGATCCCTATGCCGGTGTGAACATCACTCACACGCCGTTATCTGATACTAAGGACACCTTGAATGCTTATGAGGTCTCAGCGGTTATTACCTCGAACACTACGCTCATACCTGACTCATTGCTGCTGTATTACGACGCCGGGCTTGGTTGGGTCCTTGACACCCTGACTCCCGGGGGAGCTGCCGACGAATACACTGGCTATATCACAGCGCAGTCGCCGGGCACGGACATCAGTTACTACTTGTTCGCATTGGACGCCAACGGCAAGGCCGACACCACCGACACGTATGGTTTCCGAGTGATTGACTATGCTCTGACAGTAACACCGGAGGTCGACAGCCGGAA
>CBDUZQ010000250.1:0-4284 GCA_965371755.1 uncultured bacterium | reverse complement strand
ACATCTCCGGGCGAAGCGGCCTCAAGCAGTTTCTTGCGGTTCTCCTCCGGTTTCATCAGGTAGGACAAGCGCGCCATCACGTTCAAGTGCGCACCGATAGCGTCCTCAGGAGCGGCGATCAGAAAAAAGAGATGTACTGCCTTGTGATCCATGGCGTCGAAGTCCACACCAGCGCTGCTTCGTCCGAAAGCAATCACGATCCCCTTGACCGACTTGGTTTTCGCGTGCGGGAAAGCCACCCCATAGCCAACACCGGTTGTGACCAGGTTCTCCCGTTCCTTGATATCCTGTAGGAGCTGATCCCGGTCTTTGACCATATTGGAACGGGCCACAAGATCAACCAACTCTTCAATCACACCAGTCTTGTCGGTAGCCTTCAGGTCGAATTGCACCAGTGTCTCGTCGCAGAATTTAGATAGCTTCATGTATTATTCCCTAATCGATTTTCTCTGCTTCATCCATCAGCAGCACCGGTATGTCGTCGGTGATTCGGTAAGCGAGCCGGCAGTTCTCGCAGACCAGACGATTCTCTTCTTCTTGATAACTCAGTTTCCCCTTGCACTTCGGACAAACCAGTTTCTCCAGCAATTGACTTGACAGCGCCATTGACTTGTTTCCTCAGCGTTCCTCAAACTCACCGATACTTCGGTACTTGGCCAGTCTGTCCTGCAGGAGTTGCTCGACCGGTTTGGCCTGCAATTCCCTCAGAGCAGCCAGTATTTCTTTCTTCACTAACTGGGCAGTCGCGGTTGGATCTCGATGAGCACCACCCTCCGGCTCGCTGATCACCTTGTCGACCACTTTCAGCCTAATCAAATCATCCGATGTCACCTTGAGCGCCTCAGCCGCCTCCGGCGCTTTGGCCGCATCACGCCATAAGATCGCGGCGCAGCCTTCCGGCGAAATAACGGAGTACCAGGCATACTCAAGTATCATGACGACATCGCCCACGCCGATACCGAGTGCCCCTCCGGACGCACCCTCGCCGATAATGACCACCACAATCGGCACTCGCAGTCGCGCCATCTCTCTGATATTGTGGGCAATCGCCTCGGCCTGACCACGCTCTTCAGCGCCGATCCCCGGGTACGCTCCCGGTGTATCGATCAGTACTACGATCGGGATCTCAAACTTCTCGGCCAGTTTGAACAACCGCAGTGCCTTGCGATACCCTTCCGGATGGGCCATGCCAAAATTACGGGCCAGTTTCTGTTTGGTGTCACGACCTTTCTGCTGACCAATCACCAACACCGGCTGGTTGTCGATTTTGGCGAACCCACCGATCATCGCCTGATCGTCGGCAAAACAACGATCACCGTGAAGTTCCACAAAATCGGTGGTGATCATCTTGATATAATCAAGAGTGTAGGGACGTTTGGGATGGCGAGACAACTGTACCCGCTGCCAGCGCGTCAGTCGGGAATAGATGTCCTTGCGAAGTCGAGCCAGCTTCTTTTCCAGGGAGGCGATCTCACCGTCCAGTTCGATACTCTCTCCGACGGAGAAATCTTTCATGTCGGAGATCTTCTTCTCCAACTCGACCAGCGGTCGTTCAAATTCTAAATAAGGTCTGTCGACCATGCCGTTCCGATCCAAGTCTTATCAGGCTCGATGGTTCTTTCCGCCGACTGTCATTTGCGACGCCGACGCGAGGCTACACCGGTTACTAAAATAAAGAAAGCCGTCAGAATTACAACCATAAAAACGGCCAAAACAGACAGCACTATCAACCGGTTCCACAAGAACATGGCCAGCGCGAACAAAGAGAAAACGATCCCCATCAGGTAGAACACCAGAACCACGCCTCGTTGTGACAATCCGGCCAACGACAGAAAATGAAACAGGTGGCGGCGATCCGCCTGCATTACGTTGCGCCCACTGACGGCCCGGCGCACAAAAGAAGATACCGTCTCGAGAATCGGCACCCCCAAAGCCAATAACGGCAGATATAGGGCCGAGGCTGTGAAGGACTTGAGCGGTACCAAAAGCGAAAAAACCGCAAAGTAATAACCCAGTTGCATGGATCCCGAGTCACCCAGAAAGATCCTGGCCGGGTAACGATTGAAGAATAGAAACGGAACGAGAAAACCGATCATCCCGGCCATGAACACAACCGCCCAGCCGACACCCATCAGATGTCCCAGTACCATTAGCGTTGCCGCGGCGATCAACGACACTCCCCCGGCCAGACCGTCGAGCCCATCAATCAGGTTGATGGCGTTGGTCAACACCACCACCCAGAGCACGGTTATGCCCAAAGACGCCATACCGATATCGATACTGCCAAACGGCGTACTCAGAAGTTCCACTCTCAAGCCGGACAGATACAGCAACAGTCCGACCGCAATTTGCGCTGCCAGTTTCACCCGCGCCGACAACGGCGACAGATCGTCGGCCAGCCCTATCAGGGCTATTACCAGCGCTCCCAGAAACACGTAGAAGAGCGCCGACGTGTTATTCCCATACCATTCAGGATACAAAAGTGTGGAGACAAGGAGCGAACTCCATACCGATACGAAAAGAGCTACGCCGCCCAGGTACGGCACTGGTCGCTTGTGGCGTTTGTGTCGACCCGGCTGGTCAAGAAGCCCAAACTTATGGCCCCACCAGATGAGCAGGGGCAGGCTGATCATGGCTGTGACCAGCGAACAAAGGGCTATAACCAGGATCGTCTCGGTCAGCATCGGTCAACGCCTCCCCGACCTGCTGTAAGGCGGCGTGATAATTGACAGCAACATGTTCAAAGACAGGATTACCGGGAGGACCAACAGGGAGAACCCGTTGGGCAAGTGCTTGAGGAAGTACTTCCATACCGAGAAGTGATGGTGCCACATACGTCTGAGCCGTCCGGCGTCACTGCCGTGTCCCCAATCGTGAACAGCACCCGCTGTCGGCACGAAGTAGTTGCGATAACCCATGGCTCGGAGACGGTAGCAGAGATCGGTATCTTCCATGTACATGAAGAACCGTTCGTCGAAACCTTTCATCCTGACAAAGAGCGAACGTCGGATCAACAGCACGGTAGCCGCTACCGCTTCGACAACCTTGACCTCGGCATAATCCGGCAGGGTGTAGATATGGCGGGCGCCGATCAGTCGCGAAAGAACCGAACCGCGCGAAAACAGCAGGTTGTAAACGGTCGGTAGCCGACGACAGGTAGGTTGAAAGCTGCCGTCAAGGTTGCGCATCCGCGGCGTAATGGCGCCTGCCTTGTGGTCGTTACGTATCAGCGCCATCATGCTTTGGACCGATCCCGGATCTATCTGAACATCCGGATTCACAAACAGCAAGAACTCGCCCTCGGTCTCCTGCGCAGCTTGATTGCAGGCGGCCGCAAACCCACGGTTTTTCTCGTTGGTCAGTATGGCAGCATTGGGATACTGCTGCTTCGCAATCTTGCTGGAGCCGTCAGTGGAGGCATTATCGACTACCACCAGTTCGTGATCGACATCCGCCAGATCGTCCTGGATACTCGTCAAACACCGCTCAATAGTCGCCTGCGAGTTGTGAGTTACGATGACGATGGAGACTTTGTTCTTGACCAAAATAGGCGTCCTATTTTAGCCAAGTTTACCGAAGATCGACTTGAGCCTCAACAGCCAGACCATCCAGATAGCCTCGCGCATGATCTTCTTGGACATCTTGGACTCACCGGCGGTTCGATCAACGAAAGTGATCGGGATCTCTTTGATGCGAAACCCCTTCTTCCAGGCACGCATGGACATCTCTATCTGAAAGGAGTAGCCCGACGATCGCACGGCGTCCAAATCTATCGCCTCAAGGACTTTACGACGAAAACATTTGAACCCACCGGTGGCGTCGCGCAAAGGCATCCCGGTGATAATACGAGTGTAAACATTGGCGAAGTACGACAGAAGCAGACGCGACATCGGCCAGTTGATGACGTTGACCCCGCAGATGTAACGCGAGCCAAGGACCAGATCGTATTCCCGAATCTCTCTGAGGAAGTCCTTGATGTACTCCGGTCCGTGCGAGAAGTCGGCATCCATCTCAAATATGTAGTCATACTCCCGCTCGATAGCCCACTTGAAACCGGCCAGATAAGCCCGCCCCAACCCCTCTTTCTTTTCGCGATGCAAAACATTTACTTTGGACTCGGAGGCGGCCAGACGATCGGCGATCTCGCCGGTGCCGTCGGGGGAACTATCATCGACCACCAGCACGTTAATCCGCGGATCCAGCGGTAGCACGGCATGGACTATCTTCTCGATATTCTCGCGTTCGTTATAGGTAGGGAATATGATCAGGGCGCGCTGGGTGGGA
>CBDUZQ010000249.1:0-4292 GCA_965371755.1 uncultured bacterium | reverse complement strand
GTACAGGTCGACCATCATCTGCACGTTGTGGTTCCAGTCGAAATGTTGCTCGACTCTTTCGCGCCCGCGTCGGCCATCCTCCCGCCGCATGTTTTCAGAAAGGATGTACTGCTCCAATGCCGACGCCAAGCGATCTACGTCAGCGGGCGGCACCAATCGCCCGGTCACGCCGTCGGCCACAACTTCAGGCAGCCCGCCGATATCGGAGGCCACCACCGGCAACCCGGTAGCCATCGCCTCGACCGCGGCCACGCCGAATGTTTCGCCCCGACTGACCGAGGGCATGACGAACAGATCGAACTGCTCGAAATACCGCGCCACTTCCTCGTTAGGCAAGCGTCCTGTAAACGTGATGCGGTCGGCGACGCCTAACGAACCGGCGAGCGCCTCCAGCTTCGGCCTGAGTGGTCCCCAACCGATTATGGTCAGCTTCAGGCTGAATGGTTTGGCGGCCAATTGGGCAAAGGCTCGGATCAGATATTCCAGGCCGTACTTTTTCGTTAGCCAGCGAACGGTGCCGATATGGAAGGTTGGTCGCGAGGGTCGCTCGACATAACGGAAACGCTGGAGATCCACTCCAAACGGAATCACCCGCGCCTTCCTGCGCCCGGCCACCAGCCGTTCGGTTTCATTGCCAAGCATCCTGCTGGTGGCGGTAACGTAATCGGCGCCCAGGATTGCCTTGCGTACGATCCAGCGATGAACCGGCGAGTGGCGGGGGAACTCAATGATGTCATCACCCCATACCGAGAGCACCAGCGGCCTGACGCCGACTCGGGCCGCCACGAATCCGCAACTGCTGGCGTAATGTGCGTGTACGATATCCGGCTGGAACCGCTTCGCCAGCTCTCGGACCGGCCGGACTTTGAAGAGCATGCTCAGGCGATTGCGGCACGCCAGGTAACGGATATCGACACCCTCGATTTCATTCGGCGGGTAAAACGTCGCTAACATGATATCATGGCCGCGGTCCCTGAGAGCCGTTGCCCACTTGACGGTGTGATTGGACCCGCCCATGGCGATAAGCATCAGACGCATCTGCCGTTTACCTCTCCTTGCCTTTGAGTCGAAAAGACTGCACAACCTCCGAGAAGTAGCGGCGGAATCCGAGCAGCCACACGGCCACGGCGTAGGATCCAAACACGATCACCGCCGATCCGGCCAGCATCAAGGCGGCCGTCGTATGAGTCATTTCTCCGGGGGCCGGCAAGGTCAGTCGCCGGAAAGCATAAGCCACCACGTAAACCACGCACCCAGCCGAGAACAGTCTGACCAAGGTAAAGGCAAAACTGTTTCGGACCTGAGGTGACCATTTCATCACAACATATCCCATGAGGCCGAGACCAAACCCGACATGCGAAACTGAAGTGGCCAGTGAAATACCCGGATAGCCCATCCAGCGAGGTATCAACGCTGTCGCGGCAAACTTGGTGAACAACATAAGACCGGCGAAAACCAGCACCGGTTTGGCCCAGCCGCGGGCGTAGCAGGCGCGAATCGAGGTTGAGACGATGAGCAGGGCGATGATCGAAGGGGTCAGCGTCTTCAGGATAGCAGCCGTCATGGCCACCGACTGGTCATCGAAAGCACCGCGACGAAAAACAAAGTAGACCAGGTTCTCGGCGTTAAGGTAGAAGAACACGCCCAGCGGCACGGCGAATAACAAGGCCGCCGTGATACCCTTGCGATAAGCTGCAATGAACGACTCCGTTTGGGCGGTATTGCCCGCTTTGGAGAAAATCGGGAAGAGCACCGCGCCGATAGCAAACCCCACGATAGACTCCGGGAGTTGCACCAGCACCTGACCGTAATTCAGCGCCGAGATGACACCTTCACCAAAACCAGGAGCAAAGTAGCGGTCGATCAGAAAATAGGATCGGTTTATCAGTTCAATGAGAATCAGCGTCCCGGCAACCGACAGAAACAAGGGGGATTCCTTGTCGATCACTGTCGGTTTGAAATGTTTCAATGACTTAAGTGGCAGCAGGCGCACAGCCAGGTACAAATTCTGAATCAGGAGTCCGCCGACGAGTCCGGCCGCTATTGCGCCCACGGAAAAACGCTGGTGCAACAGCAGCACACAGGTGATCGAGAAGATATTGAACAGGCTCATGCCGGCGGCAGGGTAGGCGAATGATTTCTTGACGTTTAGCAGGGCGCGCATAAATGCCTCGGACACCGACAATAGCACCGCCGCCGCCGTGACCCGACTGTAGAACACGATCAAGTTGAAATCGCTCGAAGAATAGTCGGCGCCCCAGATCTTCATAACATACGGAGCGAGCAGGACTATCGCCAAAGTAGTACCCAGCCCCATCAGCATGGTGAGATTGACCGCCGACCAGGTCGAGCGCCAAAAACTGTCGGTCCGCTCAGAGTCGGCCAGTTGCGCTTTTCGAGTAAGGTACGGTACGAACTGGTAGTAACAAGCGTACCCGAGCACTCCCGAAGCCAGGGCGGGAAGCATTACCGCGATGAGGTAGAGATCGTACTGGGCGCTGGTGCCGAACTTGTCGGCGATGACCATCCCGCGAAGGAAGCCGAGTATTTTGGAAACGAAGACGACCCAAGCCACCGAAAAGATCGCCGTGCGCAACCGTTGTGGCACCACTACCTCCCGTCCAGAAACCGCCTGACGGCGTCCGCAATTAGACGCGACGGCCGCTTGCGTCTGATCAGATACGGCATGGGACGAACCGCTCGTTTTCTGCGAAGCGCCCGTAGCACGCGCCCGGTGTCGAGGCCGACCAGCTTGTTGCCGCGGCGCAGCGTCTCGACCCATTCGGTTTCATCGCGCAGGGTCAACACCTGCGTGCCCAGGAACAGAGCCTCTTTCTGAAGCCCGCCGGAATCAGTCAGGACCGCGCGTGCCTGCATAGCACAAGTCAAAGTATCAAGATAGCTCAACGGTTCGCATAGGATCAGGTTGTCCTGATTTCGTAGACGCATCAGCAATTTTGCTTGAACAAACCGCTTGCGAGTGCGCGGGTGAACGGGGAAAAGGGTCGGGATAGGCAGAGCCTCAAGCAGTTCAACTAGTCGCCTGAGATTCTCGGGGTTGTCGACGTTGCCGGCGCGGTGGGCGGTGATGAGAAGGAACTCACCCGGGGTCAGTCCGAAGTGTCGCAGCGGTTTCTGGTTGGCCCGAATGACACTCTTCGAATCGTGCAACAACTCATACATCAGGTCGCCGGAGTGTATCAGGCCGTTTCTGATCCCCTCGGCCCGAAGGTTCTTCATCGACACCTCGGTTGGACAAAAGTGAAGGCGGGCGAGGTGATCGGTCAGGCGCCGATTGATCTCCTCCGGCATGTCGTCGACAAAAGATCGCATTCCCGCTTCTACGTGCCCCACCGGAATCGACAATTTGGCCGCCGCCAGCGCCCCGGCCATCGTGCTATTGGTGTCGCCGTAGACCACCACGAAATCGGGTCGGTCGGACAGGAGCACTTTTTCAATCGCAGCGAGCATGCGCCCGGTCATTACGCCATGCCGTCCGCCGCTGATACTGAGATTTATGCTGGGGCGGGGGAGATGTAGTTGCCGAAAGAACGTCTGCGACATGTTGTCATCATAGTGCTGCCCGGTGTGGACGATAACATGATGAAATCGCCCCGAAAACGTCTCGGACAGGGACGCCAATTTAATGAACTGTGGCCGGGCGCCGACGATGGACACGATTTTCGGTTTTGCTTTCATTGCAATCAAACATAGAGGAACTCAGGCAGCAACTCAAGTTTAATCCTGAGTGCGAATTCAACTGCGTGGCAAACTGTGTGACTTCCCAGGAAAAGAAAAGACAGGGCTGCCTGCATTTTCCAGTCGCTTTTCGGCATCTTCGGTTATATTGTCACCGTTTGGAAACATTGGCGTGGAGACATTCAACAACCGGTAGTGCTACTGTGATGATCAAAGGTTCCATATTCGATCTGAAGCGGTTCGCCATCCATGACGGACCCGGTATCCGGACCACTGTTTTCATGCGCGGCTGTCCCCTGAACTGTTGGTGGTGTCACAATCCTGAAAGCAGGCAGCCGCTCGCTATGGATACCGCTGCGACCGGCGCCGACGGCTGTCCTCGTCGGCGAAGCAGAACCGCGCTGGCTGACGGCCCGGTTGCTCCTGAGCAGGTCATCGACGAGGTGGCCAGGGATATTCCCTACTATGATCAGTCCGGCGGCGGCGTGACCTTCTCCGGTGGCGAACCGCTGATGCAGCTTGATTTCCTCGAGGAACTGCTTCAGTTGTGCCGGGGTCGTTCAATCCATACGGCCGTGGACACGACCGGTTAT
>CBDUZQ010000248.1:0-4309 GCA_965371755.1 uncultured bacterium | reverse complement strand
GATATCGCCAACGCGCGGCTGACGTTCGAGAACGGGGCCGTCGCCAATTTGACCGCCTCGCGCATCTCACTCCACGCTATGCGCAAGCTGCGGATTTTCCAGAAATCCGGTTACTACTCACTCGACCTGGCCGCCAAACAAGCTGACTTGTACCGCTTGGCCGAACGGGACGAGGAGGCCGAGGGGATGCGACTGCCGTTGGGGAAATCCGGTCGGGATGTCATCTATCTCAAGAAACAAGATCAGGGCGCGGACATGCTGGGAACAGAGTTGGAACGCTTTCTTGATGCGATCCTCACCGACACCGACGTGGCGGTACCGCTTGAGGAAGGGGTGGAGGCGCTGCGGGTGGCGTTGGAAGTCCAACGGATCGGTCGCGAGTCGGCCGAACGCATGATGGCGCGGAGTTGACACCCAATGTCAGCACCAACCTTTTTCCTCTCAGCCGGAGACCCCTCCGGAGACAACGCCGCCGCCCGGCTAACCGATGAGTTGCGCAAGAAGGTACCGGAGTTGTCGTTGTTCGGCTTGGGCGGCTCCCGTTTGCGAACTTTGGGGCAGGAACAACTGGCCGACCCGGGCGATCTGGCCGTGTTGGGGTTTTGGGAGGTAGCTCGGCATTTCCGTTTTTTTCAGAAACTACTCCGGCGCTGTGCCAATGAAATCCGCTCACGTCGTCCCAACTGTCTCATCCTGGTCGATTACCCCGGATTCAATCTCCGTTTGGCCAAAATGGTCCGGCCGCTGGGCATTCCCATCATATACTACATCTCGCCGCAAGTGTGGGCCTGGGGACACCGACGGTTGGGACTAATTCGAGAATGTGTCGATCTCATGCTGTCTATCCTGCCGTTTGAGCAGCAGTTTTTCAAAGAGAACGGCGTCGAGAGTCACTTTGTCGGACACTATCTGCTAGAGGATATTCCGGCTGATCTGGTCGCATCCGAACCGCCGGTTGATGGAGGCTTGGCCCTGCTGCCCGGTTCGCGTCGGCAGGAGATCGAGCGGATGCTGCCCGCGATGCTCGAAACGGCGTGTCGGTTCAACTCGAAATTCGGCACGCGCGCCGTTGTCGCCGGGGTGCGAGACAGTTATGACTATGAGTCCCTGACTCGAAAGTACCAGGAGGATGGCGTGACGGTGGCTTATGACGACGCGCGCCAGGTCGTTGCCAACAGCAGTCTGGTGCTGACCGCCTCCGGCACGGCGACTTTGGAGACGGCGGTGATCGGTCGTCCCATGGTGGTGCTGTATAAAACCGGGTTTGTGACCTATCAGATCGCGAAGCATTTGATAAAGATTGACAAGATTGCGCTGGTAAACCTTGTTCTGAATGATGAAGTGGTGCCGGAACTGATTCAAGGGGAGGCGTCGCCGGATAAGATGCTGGCTGAACTGGAGAAGCTGCATGACGATGAGAGTCACTACGATGCGATTCGTGCCCGACTCAACGAGGTCCCCTCGCTGTTGGGTGGAACGGGCGCGTCGGAGCGGGCGGCGGAGATGATCCTCCGGACGGTCGAAGGGTTGGGCGCTTTGTAGGAAGCAGAAGTGGCAAGACCGCCGCCCACTTCTCGGCAATCATGCTAACACTCTACAAGTTTTTTTCATACCTCGTTTACGTTTGGTTCTATCTTGTCGGTCGAACCAGGGCAGTCTCGGGAAATCGTCTGCAGCAGGGGAGGCTTGGTCTGATCGAGCGTCACGGCCCGACGCATCTGTGGATACATGCGGCATCGGTGGGGGAGATTCGCGTGATCGGTTATCTGGTAGATTACCTGCTCAAGCAGCAGCCCGGGGTGAATATCCACGTCACCACCATGACTCCGGCCGGGTTTCGCACCGCCTTCGATCTGTTGGGCGACAGCGTGACACTCACGTACTTTCCGCTCGATGCCCCACCGGCTGTCCGTCGCACCCTGGACCAGATCGAGCCGCGCGTTATAGTCATTGCCGAAACGGAAATCTGGCCGAACCTGATAACGGAAGCGGCGCGCCGGAAGATCCCTCTCGTGCAGATCAACGGTCGCATGTCGGATGGCGCTTTCAACCGATACCGGCGAATTCGGCCCATGCTCAGCAACCTTATAAACAAATACGATCACTGGTTTTTGAAGACTGACCAGGATGCTGATCGCTACCATCGGTTGGGGCTGAAGGTCGACGCCGGTGAAGTCGCCGGCGATATGAAGTTCGACGCGCCTCTGCGAAAGCTTTCAGAGGATCAGAGACGTGAGGTCCGCTCTCGGGCCGGAGCATCCGCGGACGATTTCATCTTTGTGGCCGGATCGACTCGCCCCGGTGAGGAGGCGATGCTGATTGAGCTATTCCGCACTCTTTCGGCCCATGATGGAAGCTTCATCATGATCATTGCTCCCCGCCACATCGAAAGGGTGAGCGAGATAACGGCTGAGCTCGACAAGATGGAACTCCGCTGGCGTCTGTACGATACCAAAGCCGACGACGACAGTGGCTCCGACGGTCAGACTGACGCTGGTGATGGTCTGGTTATCGTGGACACGGTGGGTCTGCTTAACGATATCTACATCGCAGCCGACCTCGCCTTTGTGGGCGGAACGTTGGTTGATATCGGCGGCCACAACTTGCTGGAACCGGTGTGGGGCCAGACGCCGGTGCTGTTCGGGCCATATATTGACAACGTACGCGAGGCGGGCGCGTACATTGTTGAAAACAAGTTTGGACGACAGGTAGACAGTATTGAACAATTGACGGCGACCGTTGAGCAGGTGTATAAGGGACGACTGAGTTTCGCTGTAAAGGCGGAGACAGACTTGACAACTTCAACTACTGCTCGCATCGGAAGTTACTTGCTGGAGATGCTGGGAGATGTTTGAACGACTCTGGAAGAAAATACTGCGCCGGCGCAGGTTCTCGCTCTGGACCTTGGCGGCCTTTATACTGTGGTTGGTGTCGCTGGTATATCGGGCAGCCTTCGCTATGAAACGTCGTTCGACCGAAGGCATCGTGAAGACGGGAGTGCCTTTGATATCAGTCGGCAATATCACTGTCGGTGGCAGCGGAAAGACAACCACCGTTGAACTGCTGGCTCGTTTTCTTCTGGATGAAGGCGTCCGAGTCGGGATCGTCTCGTCGGGCTACGGTCGCTCGGATCAGGACTCGATTGTGGAACCGGGGTATCGTATCCAGAAGCTGGACAGCCGCGTCACCGGCGATGAGGTCCGCCACCTGGCCGACCTCCTGCCGGAAGCTCACTTCTCCATCGACCGCTCCAAGTCTCAGGCGGCGGTGCGGCTCGGCGAAACTGGCCAGGTGGATGTCATCATTGTCGATGATGGCTTTCAACACAGCTCGCTTCATCGCGATCTGGATATCGTGACCTTCGACGCCGCCGTTCCCAGGCGCTATATGAAGGCTTTCCCCCTGGGTATTCTTCGTGAACCCAGGTCGGCCCTGACGCGCGCTGATATTATTCTGATCACTCGGGCCAATCTTTCTGAGGACCCCGGCGAATTGCAGAAACAGATCAAACAACAATGCCCACAGGCCGATGTCTACCGCGCCCAGTTTGTCCACACGGAACTGATGGGCCGCGACCGTCGCCTGCCGGTCAAGTATCTTGAGGATAAATCGGTGCTGCTCTTTGCCGGTATCGGCAATTTCCGACCACTGGTCAGACAGGTGACGGCGCTTTGCTGCGATCTCGATCAGGCCATAGAGTTGTCGGACCATCAGCGCTACGATCACCAACTTCTCAAGCAGATCAAGGCCGCCGCCGAGCGCCACGACTCCGATGTCATACTCACCACCGGCAAGGACTGGGTCAAGTTGGGCGACTTTGCTTTCGGGCGGGAAATATATTATCTTGCTCAAACGATTGACCTTGATCCGGGAGAAGAGAAACTGGTCCGGGATATAATGCAAAAGTTGCATCTGCGAAGGTGTTCGAGCTGATGGAACGTCGCTACGACTATCTGGTGATCGGTAGCGGTATCGCCGGGCTGTTCTACGCCATAAAGGTTGTCCAGCACGATCCGAAAGCCAGAGTGGCGATAGTGACCAAAAAAGGGGAGACCGACACCAGCACCAACCGGGCGCAGGGGGGTATCGCCGCCGTTCTCGCCGGTACCGATTCGTTTGAAGCGCATATCGAGGACACCATGACCGCCGGAGCCGGGTTGTGCCGTCGGGATGTGGTGGAACGGATTGTCGAAGGAGCGCCTAAAGTAATCGAGGAATTGATGGAGTTGGGCGTTCGGTTCACACGCAGTGAGGATCACCTCCACCTGGGACGTGAGGGCGGTCACTCGGCGCCGCGCGTGGTGCATGC
>CBDUZQ010000247.1:0-4313 GCA_965371755.1 uncultured bacterium | reverse complement strand
GGTCGGCGCGGATGCCGGAGTCACTGAAAATGGCGCGAGCCACCGAGATCGTCAAACAGAAAGCGCCCGATCTGATTATCGACGGTGAGATGCAAGCAGACACCGCCCTCATGCCGGATCTGATCGAAAAGTACTTCCCGTTCTCAAAGCTCAAGGAAGAAGCCAACGTCTTCATCTTCCCCGACCTCAACGCGGGCAACATCGCCTACAAACTAGCTCAGCGTATGGGTGGCCTGGACGCCATCGGACCGATCCTGGTCGGTTTGTCCAAGCCGGTGCATGTGTTGCATCGGGCTTTGGATGTAAATGAGATAGTCGACATGGCGGCGATAGCGGTGGTGGACTCGCATAACGGGGCGGGAGCTAGTTCACGCGCATAGCACAGTATTCATGCTCATGGGTCCCCTCTGGAGAGGGGATTCAGGGGCGTGTTCTTAATCGTGAGCGGCAAATGCCCACTTTCGCCGAGCCTGTAGATTTGCGAGGCGGCAGCTTTTTTTGTTTGACCCTTCGCATTTAGTATGTAAACTAATCCTCTAATTGATTCGATAAGTACAGTATCGGCGCTTGGCATCAACCGACGCCGAATTGTGAGCAGAAAAAGAACGCAACCACTGACGGCAAAAGGCATCTAACTTGGGTCTCTTCGACGTACTCTCCAACGATATCGGTATCGATCTCGGCACAGCGAACACTTTGGTCTACGTTCGCAATCAGGGAATCGTGCTCAATGAACCGTCGGTAGTGGCAATCGAAAAGTCAACGGGCAAGGTCCTGGCCATAGGCTCGGCGGCTAAGGAGATGATGGGGCGCACGCCCGGCGGAATCGCCGCCATCCGACCGCTCAAGGACGGCGTCATCGCTGACTTCGAAATATCGGAGAAACTGATCGCCGACTTCATCCGCCGCGTGGTCAAGCATCGCTACCTGATGAAACCGCGGGTCGTGATCTCAGTGCCCTCGGGTATCACCGAGGTGGAGAAACGCGCCGTTCGTGACAGCGCCGAAAACGCCGGCGCCCGCGAGGTGTTTCTGCTGGCGGAACCGATGGCGGCTGCTATCGGTGTCGGCCTGCCGGTCGAACAGCCCTCGGGCTCCATGGTAATCGACATCGGCGGTGGAACCTCTGAGATCGCGGTGATCGCTCTCAACGGCATTGTTCACGACATTTCTATCCGGGTTGCCGGTGATGAACTCAGCGAAGCAATCATCATGTACCTCAAAAAGAATTACAACCTCCTTATCGGCGAACTCACGGCTGAGGAGGTCAAGATCAATATCGGCTCGGCCCACGGCCTCGACAAGGAGCTGTCCATGGACATCAGGGGCCGCGACCTGGTAGCCGGAGTGCCGAAGACTCTGACTGTTTCGTCGGTACAGGTGCGCGAAGCGCTCTCCGAGACTATCGATATTATCGTCGAAGCCGTGCGGCAGGCGCTGGAGCGGACACCACCCGAACTGGCGTCGGATATTCTTGAGCGAGGCATTATCCTGACCGGCGGCGGAGCCCTTCTGCGCGGGCTGGACAAAAGACTTCGTCAGGAAACCAACCTCCCGGTCAACGTCGCTGATGATCCCCTTACCTGTGTCGTCCGCGGGACCGGCAGGGTGCTGGAAGACTTCACCGGGTTCTCCAAGGTGCTCGAAAAAAGCCGAAAAGGCTGAGCTTGTCTACTCTCAGACCGGACACCCGGTCTTTTTTTTTGCTCTCCCCAGTGTTTTCATTAATCTTAGAACAGCCTGATCGGTCAAAAATACAGACTTGGTAATGTATGGCGACGAAAGAGCATGAGGATATTGAAATACTCGCGCGGAAGGCCCGCCTGGGCGACCGGGAAGCCTTCTCGAAGATTGTGCGGCTAATGATGAGCAAGACAGTAGCATTGACATACCGAATGACCGGCGACTCCGATATCGCCATGGATCTGGCCCAGGACAGCTTCGTTGCCGCCTGGGAGAAACTGTCCGCTTTCAGAGGTGAGGCCAGGTTCACCAGTTGGCTCCATCGAATTGCCGTGAACAAGTGTCTGAATTATCTGAACCAAGCCTCCACCCGACTAAACCGATCATGGGACGAGTCCAATCTCGACAGTCATGAATCGGCGCCCCTCCCTTCCGATCCGGAACGTACTCTTCAGACAAAACTATTGCGGGAGGGCGTCCTGCGATTCATGGGAACACTGCCGGCGATGCAACGGGCGGTTTTTGAGTTGCGTTTCTACCAGGGGATGTCCTTCAGGCAAATCGCTCGCAAACTCAGCAAAGCCGAGGGGACGGTCAAGACCCACTACCGCCAGGCGGTGATAAAACTCCGCAGTTTCGCCATGGAAAAAGGATGGGTCTCATGAACTGTGCTGATTGCCGTCAGGAACTGGAGCTTAGCTTCGGTCAGGCTGGATTCGATACCACCGTGTCGGAACATCTGGCCCAGTGTGCAAACTGCCGAACCTACTGGGCGGAGCTTGCGGAACTGGCCGGTAGTCTGCCGGGCGCCGATGCTTTCATGGTTGATGCCGCCACGGTCGAAATGCTGGCGCGTAAGGTCGATCAGGCCATCGATGCTCAGGAATCAAAGGGAAAAACAACTCCTGCTGAGTCGGGCCAACAACGGTCTCTGCTCACCTGGATGCGTCTGCTGCCGGCGGCTGCGGCCCTGCTGCTGGTCATAGGCATCGGTAGCGCCGGTTACCTGCTGGGCCGTTTCGACAATCGGACAACCACCATAACCGGCAATGGCGCCGCGTTTGAGATATCACAAACGATAGATGATAATTACGGCGAACCCGATGACCCAACAGTCCAGTTGCTGTTGTATGACTTCGCCTCGGATCGACTTTATGACGCCAGCGAAACATTGCTGGATGATATAACCGAAGAAGAAATGCGGTACCTTGAACAGAATTTCGAGGTGGGAGATTTGCTTTGATGCGTACACTAATGACCATACTGATTGCGGTCGCCCTGGCCGGGAGTTCGGCCCTCGCCCAGCAGGGACGGACCGCTGATCGTTCCGAAGAACAGATGCAGACACAGTTAACACCAGACCCACGATGCGTATTCGCACAGGCGGACGAAACGATGGGTCCACCCGATCACCCGCGAGGCCGACCGGGTGAACGCGGCCACATGATGCGACAGCGCAAATATGTCGAACAGTTCCGGCTTCTGAAAATGCTGGAGTTGCTCGAATTGAACGAGGACCAGGAACTGACTTTCCTGACGGCGTATAATTCGATGCGACGCGAGCTGCGTGGGATCGACGAAGAGAGAGTGCGATTGATCGAGGAGTTGGCTCAGGGGTTACGTAGCGAGGCAATCTCAGATTCCGCCATCGGCGACCTGACTGAAGGAATCTTCAAAGCCGATGAATTGAAACGACAGGTGCAAACCAAGTTCATTGAGTACGCGTCGACAACTCTTGCACCCCGGCAGTTCGGCCGACTGGTGGTGTTTCACGAACGATTCGAACGGGAACTGCTCGACCGGGTCCGCGCTTTCCGCGAACACAAAGGAGGCAGATAGCTCCATAATAATTGAGTGAATGACGAAACAACAGATCTCAAAGAACTGACCAAAACTAAACGAAAGGAAATGTTATGAAAAAACTAACCATCATCATGTTAGTCGCGCTGATGATCCCGGCGACAGCCGTGCTGGGTCAGATGAGGTGGCATGACAAGGATGTCGATAAGGATGTCTTCATCTATCAAGGCAAAGGTCCCGGTATGGGACACGGCATGAAATGTGACATGGGTCCCGGAAAGGGCATGGGCATGCGCGGGCACGGCATCATGGCTATGGCTGAAGAACTCGGGCTGACCGATGACCAGAAAGAGAAGATCAGCACTATTGCCACCGAGTTCCGACTCAAGCAGGTCGACAGAAACGCATCAGTCAAGAAAGCGCAGATAACGCTCAAGGCGCTGATGCGCAGTGACGCCGACGAGGGCAAAGTGCTCGCAGCTATCGACGAGGTCGCTCGGCTCAAGGCCGATGTCAAGAAGGCCCAGTACAGCCATCACCAGCAAGTGAAAGGACTATTGACCGACGAGCAGGTGGAGAAGCTTAAGGAATGCCGCTTCGATTCCAAGGAGTTCCAGTTTATGGGCAAGCCGGGCCGACGCGGCGGAATGCAACGCCGGATCATTGAGGTCGAGATCGACGACGACTGAGTCCGTCTGGCGCTAGAACCTACTATTTATGAAGAAAAGCCCGCCCTCAGGCGGGCTTTCTTGTTGTTCGTAACCAGCGAGGAAGTCTCGATAGGTCACCTCATACACAAAAAAAGGGCGGCCTTGGCCGCCCTTGCACAA
>CBDUZQ010000246.1:0-4321 GCA_965371755.1 uncultured bacterium | reverse complement strand
TAGCGTGCAGCCAGCCATTTCAGCCACGTCCTCAAGTCCCGGACCAATCTTATTGTTCAGCGACAGATTGCCAACGCGAGCGCCGCAAGCAATGGCATCGCCAAAAATTGCAAACTGATCCAGACTACCAGGACAACCAAGCGCGAGCCCAGAAGGCATGGATGCAACGCAATCCAAACTACTGGCGCGAATACCGAGAGTCGCACCCGGAGTATGTTGAACGCAATCGTGTCCAGCAACAGGAACGTAACGCAAAAGTCACGGGGCATTCCATTGCAAAGATGGACGTGTCAATTCCCTTAACTCCCTTGCCATCAGGGATTTATCACCTCAGTTTGGTAACAGACGCGGGAATTGCAAAGATGGACGTCTGGACGGTTGAAATCACTGTGCACGCATGCCAATGCCTGTCACGCGTCGAAATTGCAAAGAGATGACGTGATCGGAAAAAGGAGCAGAACCGAATACCGTATCGCCCATATGCGCTCTCTGCACACCTTGCGTGGTATTCAAATTGTGACTTTCGTAATGACATGATTACATTGATGACCACTGCGATATGAAGGCGAGTTCTCGAGAGCCAACTTTTCTAATGAACTGGGGCGATCGGGACCTATGCAGCACGGCGAACAAAGCGATGACGGGGTAGTGCCACCGGCCCTGCTACGAGCGGTGGAATATGTTCGTGTGTCGACCGAGCATCAGCAGTACTCCACTGAAAATCAGGCAGACAAGATCCGCGAATACGCCGCCAAGCGCGGTATCGAGATCGTCCGCACTTATACCGACGCTGGCAAAAGCGGTCTGCGAATTGATGGGCGCGCTTCCCTACAGCAGTTGATCAAGGACGTCGAAAGCGGCGAGGCGGACTTCACGATCATCCTGGTCTACGACGTCAGTCGGTGGGGTCGCTTCCAGGATGCCGACGAAAGTGCGTATTATGAGTACCGGTGCCGGCGTGCCGGCATTCAGGTCGCCTACTGCGCCGAGCCGTTTGAGAATGACGGTTCCCCGGTGTCCACGATCGTCAAAGGCGTCAAACGGGCTATGGCTGGCGAGTATAGCCGGGAATTGTCCGCCAAGGTATTCGCCGGCCAGTGCCGACTGATTGAACTTGGTTTTCGTCAAGGCGGACCGGCTGGCTATGGACTGCGCCGTGTTCTCATCGATCAAAACGGCTCCATCAAGACCGAACTGACACGGGGCGAGCACAAGAGCCTGCAGACCGACCGCGTCATCCTCATGCCCGGTCCCGATGATGAAGTTCGCACTGTTAACCTGATGTACCGTTGGTTCATCGATGACGGCCTGGTCGAGTCCGAGATTGCGGGGCGGTTGAATGGCATGGCGATGCGCACCGACCTCAACCGTGAGTGGACGCGCGGCACCGTGCATGAGGTGCTAACCAATGAGAAGTACATAGGCAACAACGTCTACAACCGTATTTCGTTCAAACTCAAGAAACTGCGCGTGAAAAACACGCCCGACATGTGGATCAAGAAAGAAGGCGCGTTTGAGTCCATCGTTCCACATGATGTGTTCTATACAGCGCAGGGCATTGTCCGAGCAAGGGCATACCGATACACCAACGAGGAGTTGATCGAGCGCCTGCGGACCCTGTTCCAGAACCGGGGATTCTTATCCGGCCTGATCATCGACGAAACCGATGGCATGCCGTCAACGGCGGTCTACTCACACAGGTTCGGCGGCTTGGTCCGCGCCTATAAAATGGTTGGCTTCACACCCGACCGAGATTACCGGTACCTGGAAACCAACAAATTCCTGCGCCGCTTCCATCCCGAGATTGTCAATCAGACTGAAAGCCAGATCGCAATGCTGGGCGGATTTGTCCGGCGTGACCCCGCCACTGACCTGCTGCGGGTCAATGACGAATTCGGCATCTCGCTCGTGCTGGCGCGCTGCCAGACACGGGAGAGTGGCCGGCTTCACTGGAAGGTGCGGTTCGACACCAGTTTGGCACCCGACATCACCGTCGCCGTGAGGCTGGACCAGACCAATCAGGCAGCACTGGACTATTACCTGTTGCCACGATTGGATTTCGGGCAGCCCCGCATCAGTCTGGCGGAGCGCAACCCGATCGAATTTGAGAGCTACCGTTTTGACAACTTGGACTACCTGTATGGGATGGCAGAGCGTACCCGGTTGAGGAGAACAGCATGACCGAAAAGATGGAATCGGGCGTGATACGGATGATCCCGATAGACTTGATCGATGTCCTCAATCCCCGCGAGCGCAACAAAGGAGTGTTCGATGGGATTGTCGACAACATCAAGGCAATCGGGCTGAAAAAGCCGATCACCGTGACGCCACGTACAGGGCCGGACGGCACCGAGCGCTATATGTTGGTCTGTGGCGAAGGCCGCATGAAGGCGTTCCGATCATTAGGAGAAAAGACCATTCCCGCCTTGGTCGTGTCGGTCAGCGATGAAAACGCCTATATCATGAGCTTGGCGGAGAACATCGCCCGCCGCAAGTACCGACCCCTGGAACTGCTGGCTGGCATCGAGCAGTTGCGAGATCAAGGCTATGACAAGAAAATCATCGCCAAAAAGACGGGCCTGACGGTCGAGTACGTCAACGGCATCCTGCTGCTCTTGAAAAACGGCGAGGAACGCCTGCTGGTTGCTGTGGAAAAGGGCCGCATCCCTCTGAACGCAGCCCTGGCCATCTGCGGCGCAGGGGATGACGACAAAGCCATTCAGGCGGCGCTCCAGGACGCGTATGAGTCCGGCAAGCTGCGCGGTAAGCGGTTGATCCAGGCCCGGCGTGTCATTGAGTGTCGGCAAACACTAGGTCGGTCTGTGGAACGTGGTACGCCACGCAAGCTACCGGACGTGACTACGTCCAGTCTAGTCAGGACCTACCAAAAGGAAGTGGATCGCCAAAAGCAGATGGTGAAAAAGGCGGAAATCACTCAGCAGCGGCTTCTATTTGTCGTCGGGGCCATGCGCGAGCTGCTGGCCAATGAACATTTCACCACGTTACTGCGCGCAGAGGGCTTGGACTCGCTGCCGAAATACATCGCCGAGCGTGTCTGGTCGGGAGGTCGCGCTTCATGACTAATGTGTCCCTTGGCTTCGATCTGGAGCCGCTGACAGTGCCGGTCGACAAAATCTTGCCATCCCGCAAGACGCCTATGGGTGTGGTGAAATCACGCAAATTCATGCAGATACGCTCATCTATCCAGGAGATTGGGTTGATCGAGCCCTTGTCGGTCAGACCGGCAGATCCGAAGACCGGTCAGCACGTACTGCTTGACGGCCACATTCGTCTCGTCGCGTTGCGGGAGTTGAACCATACCGAGGTGCTGTGCTTGGTTGCCATCGACGACGAGAGTTACACGTACAACAACAGGATCAACCGCCTGTCCACGATCCAGGAACACTACATGATCCGGCGCGCGATTAAACGCGGCGTCACGTCGGAGCGTCTGGCCAAGGCACTCAGCGTCGACGTGCGCACGATCACGCGGAAGATGACGTTGCTGGAGGGTGTCTGTCCGGAAGCGGTCGAGCTGCTAAAAGACCGCCAATTCGCCACCGATATTTCGCGGGTGCTGCGTAAGATGAAGCCAACGCGCCAAGTCGAATGCGTTGAACTGATGGTTTCGGCCAACACCATTACCGTTGCCTATGCCGAAGCAATGTTGGTCGCAACCCCCACGGAAATGCTAGTCGAGGGAAAGAAGCCGAAAAAGCTGACCGGCCTCACCCAAGAGCAAATGGCAAAAATGGAGCGTGAGATGAGCAATCTACAGGGACAGTACAAAATGGTCGAGCAGACCTATGGACAGGATGTCCTCAATCTGGTGCTGGCCAAGGGTTACTTGGCCAAGCTCCTGGAAAACAAATTAGTAGCCCGCTACCTGAAGCAGCACCAGCCGGACGTACTGGCCGAATTCGAGGCGATCGTGCAAACGGTTTCACTCGATTAATAGCCATGCTCGGATGCTCGCAGCAACTATTTTTTCTTTAGTAGCTGGTACTGATTTCCCTGATAATTCCCTGTTAGTATTTTCATGATTACACTTAAGAGTGATGAAATTGCCAGATAAATAGGGCCTTAGGTGCTGATGGAGTGGGGTATCGAGCGAAAAGTTAGAAAATTCCCTGTATATTTCCCTATAACAGGGAACGTGGCTGAGACGGGTTCGCAGCAGACTGTGTCCACCGCCAAAAAAAAGAACCCATCACTGCAGGGTTCGAACCCTCGATAATCAAATCAGTGGTTCGACAAGCCGCGAAGCGGTGCAGAACGCCGGCTATGCCGGCTATGCCGGCTATGCCGGCGGCCCCGAAGG
>CBDUZQ010000245.1:0-4331 GCA_965371755.1 uncultured bacterium | reverse complement strand
TTGTGAGTGTTGAAGTCGGCTTTTGCGCTCTGATTCCCACCATGAATGGTGGGCCACCCGGCCGTATCGACCGTGAAATCGGTCGGGATGAAACCGTGAGCCAATATCAGAGCGGCTGCCGCAACCACCGTAACCCAACAAGCTTTGCTCATACGACCCTCCTAACCTTTCTCAAGGATGCATGAAACAGCGACGATGATCATACTGACTTCCCATCTCTTCTTCGGCAATCACCAGAGACTGTCGTCGCTGACAAGTTCGTCTACATTTGAGAGTACCATCTTCACCTGCCTGAGGGCGACTTTATAGGTCCCGTCAAGGTTGTCGTTCACTATTTTCCTGTTCACCTCCGTCAGGTCGCTCGACAGCGTTAACCTGAAGTAGAACCTGGACTCGTCCACGAGCTTGTTGTAGTAGGCCACGTGCCTCATGACGCCTAGCAGTTTCTTCTGCAGGGCCACGTCCACGATTCGCAAGGCCTCCGTGCCGCCCGACAGGACCGCCAGATTGAGCTTGGTGAGGCTCAGCGCCATACGGGCGTGCTTCTCCCGCATGTGCTCCAGCAACTGCTGCCTCTTGCCGGGGTCCGCGACGAGCGAATCCAAGAACTGCTCGAACTTGTCCCACATGTCCGGCTCCACAGGGAAGGCGGACACGGCGGTCTGACGCGCGCGTGCGATGCCGTACTTCGAAACCAGCGGCCTCAACCATTTGATGGTGTGATCGTCGAGGTCGCCAAAGCGCATTGACAGTTTCCAGACGATCCACACAAGGTTGTCAAGGCAGAAGTCGAGCTCGCTGCGGGCGGCGTCCTTGAACATCTTGCGCCTGCGGATAGACCGCAACCAATCCGCGAAGACTATGGTCAAGAGACTGGAGCTCAGGCCAAGAAGCCAGCCCGGAAACAGATCCAGAAGAGACTGCCAATTCATACCGTCCTCCTACCGTCGATCCCTTTGCGGAAGCCCGTTCGCCTGCCCGTACTCACCGAGGGCGTGGCGTCGCAGGACGATAGCGCTTTCATATCTGCGTAGTAGACTTTGACAGCCTTTTGGGTTGGTTTGATCTGGTTTTTGCCGGTCGCCAACGATGCTCTCCCATGGCCGCTTATGTGCGGGTTGGTTGGTTTGCCGCGCCGTATATCCTGGCTCATAGTATGGAGAACGATGGTGGGTTAGCAAGTTGTTTTCGTGCGCTTCAGGCCGCCCTTCGACTCCGCTCAGGGTGACCCTTCGGCTCAGTCTTGTAGGGTAGGTTTGTCTTCAAACCTGCCGACAAAGGCGGGTCCGAAGACGGACCCACCCTACTGAAGGCACAGTTTCGACCTGCGAGGACTGCCGAGTATCGAACCACTAAACCCACCCAGCCGGTAGATTCCCGCCTCCGGGCCAGTCGGTCGATCAGCACCCAAATCCTTCGGATATCGCAGCTCCTGAGCAGCCGATCGGCACAAACCTGCAGGTTGTTTTCATACAAAAGGCAGACGGCTGCAAGCCTGTTCCGAAAAGCCCTGTAACCGTCGGCATTTTAACGAATTACCGGCTCGGCCCGATTCTTGCGTCATAGGCTGTGAGACTATTGCGTGGTTGACTTTTCAGCCAGATAGGCTATATTATGATGCTTGAAAAACTAAGCTTATTTACTACATTAGCTTACTACAATATGTCACCGAAACGGTGTAGGAGCTTAGCAGAAGTAAATGTTGCGTTTAGCGGGGGCGACTCGCCCTCTGAACAGATACGAGGTGTTCATCTACCCGCAACATCGCTCCGCGGACATGGTCGTACTCCTGCGACTTGATGAATTTTTTTGGAGGACCTGATGATAAGATCGAGGTGTCAGAACTTACTGTTTATAGCGATCGGCCTGGTCTTTTGTGCCTTGCCGGTTTTTGCTGTCGGAGCTACCAACCCAGCCGGATCGGAGTCGCCACTGTCTGTCGTCGGTGATGAGTCGCCGAGTCTGGACTTGCAGTCGGCAGGTCGTGCCCTGGGAGACACCGTATTCATCAAGGGGAGCGGGTTTGCCCCCGATGAAACGGTTTCGATACTGGTGTTGCACCAGGATCAGTCGGGCAGCAATGTTGAACTTGCGCAGTTTGACGTCCAGGCTACTGCCGATGGCGCCATTGAGGCGCTATGGGTAGTCGAAGACGAGTCTCACGCCTGGCTGCCGATTATCGTCACCGCCTCCGGCTCCCGCGCCGAGGCCACGGCCCCACTGACGGAGATTGATAGTCGTTTGACCATCATATCAATGCCGGCTACGATCCTGACCGAGGTGCCATACGAGGTGACGGTTCTGCTTGAGCAGGACTGTTGCGATGGAGTTTACGCCCCAATGCCGGATCGGCTGATCGAGTTTCATATCCACCAGGAAGAATGTGGGATACCGATCGAGGGCGACCCGATAGCAACTGCTGTCACCGACGAGAACGGCGTGGCCACGGCCATCCTGACAGCGACCGAGGTCGGACTGTTCACTATCGGCGTCAAGTACGCTGGAGAAGATCAGCCGGGACCGGATGATCCGCCCAACTCGGCCTGCCACCCCGATGATCGTGTTAAGGTTCTCGCCTCGATCGACTGCACCAGGTTCGACATAATCTGGGATCCGGTTGAGATCGAATGTTCGACCGACCAGTTTTTTGTCTGCGCTGGTGAGACGGTTTGCTTGCCGACGACCGTGGTCTTTGACGGCGCCGGTGATCTACTATTTACCGTTCCCGCTGGACCGCCATGCACTATCGATCCGGCTACCGGAGAGCTTTGCCTTACCCCCGACACCACCGGACACTATTACATTGATGTTACGGCTACTGACAGCACAGGGCAGGCTGACCAGTGCACCGCTACCTTTGAGATCACGATGAACAGCGTACCATCAGCCGATCTCCCGCCGGATATTACGGTCTATCCCTGTTATCCAAAAGAAGTGTGCATACCCGTGACGGTAGCCGACGTTGACGATAACATCGTGAGTATTACACCAAGTATCGGTGCTTACGCCAACGGTGAGGTTTGCATCACAATCGACCAGCCGGGCGATTATCCGTTGGAAGTTACGGTTGTCGACAATTGCGGCGAGACCTCAATTGCAACTATGAACATCACCGCCGACCCGGGCCAATTGCCCTTTGTCGACCTCGGCGCGGACATTGACACGTTCCTGTGTGAGCCTTCGGAAATCTGCATTCCGATTGAGACAATCACAGGCTATGAATCGCTGACCACCAATATCGGTTACATTGAAGGCGGTCACGTCTGTTTCACTCCTGAGATGGCCGGCATCTATTTACTGATCGTCGAAGTGACCGACACCTGCGGGCAGACAGCGTCTGATACAGTTGACGTTTCTGTTAGGTTCAATTACGCGCCGGTCCTTGCGCTGGGCGATGACGCGACTATCTATCCCTGCTATCCACGAGATATCTGCATCGCTCTTGATTTGATCGATGTCAATGACAATATCGTCGACGTTACTACCAACCTGGGGCTCGTTGCCGAGGGTCAGGTTTGCGTGACCATTCAGGAGCCCGGCTCCTACGATCTGATTGTCCAGGCCGTTGACGCCTGTGGTGCTACGGCAGTAGATACGTTAACAATCACCGCTGATCCGGGTGTGGATCCGTATGTGATTCTGCCGGACGATTTCGATACACTACTTTGTGGCGGCGAGTCGATTTGCGTAGACGTCACCACTATCGCCGAGTATGGATCGCTGACCGCTAACTTCGGTACATACGATGAACAAACCGGCCAGGTTTGCTTCACGCCCGAAGGCGCTGGGTTGTACTCCTTGATCGTCGAGGTTATCGACACTTGCGGCCTGGTAGCTGCGGACTCGATGGATATCACGGTGTCGATGAACCAGGCGCCGACAGTGAGCGCGGTCGCCGATACTTCTTTCTACCTGTGCTTCCCGCAGGCGATCTGTCTGCCGGTTGATATCGATGACCCCGATCACAATATCGTTGAGATTACCACCAGTCAGGGTTACTATGATAATGGGCTGGTCTGTTTTACACCGTATGCCGCGGGCAGCTACGAAATAGTCGTAACGGTCACCGATGAATGCGGCGAGTCCGCTTCGACTACTATCAACCTCACCATCATGACCGACCAGGACATCGTCATCGAATGTCCCAATGACACTACCCTGTCCGTCTGCGTGCAGGATACCATCTGTCTCCCGTTGGACGGCATTCCCCGGTCGGATGACATCACCGTTGACGTCCAGGGACTCAACACCTGGTACGACCCGGGTACGCATTCGGTCTGTTTTTACACTGAGTGTTCCAATCAGAACAACATCCAGATTATGGTGCACAC
>CBDUZQ010000244.1:0-4340 GCA_965371755.1 uncultured bacterium | reverse complement strand
CCGCTTCTGGAGTTGTCGAAGTTCGCCCGCGAGTTTTTCCAGGACGAAGAAGCGCTGATGCAGGATATCGATTTCCCCGATTACGCTGAGCACAAGGGGGAGCATACCGTACTCCGTCAATGGTTCGTCAAGAAGATCGTCGAGGTCAATGGGGGCAAGAAACTGGGGACCGACGAGTTGTCCGGTTATCTTGGCAAATGGCTGATCGACCACATTCTCAAAGAGGACAAGCGGGTTGGCCAGGCTGCGACCTCGAAGATGGGCTGACACTCCCACACCGTTATCACATAGATATCGAATTCAGGTGCCGTCATGCGACTCGCGTGACGGCTTTATTGGTGCACGGCAGATATCCACATCTGCCGCTTGTTCGTGCCCGTGTGATCTTCAGATCGCGCGGGAAGGCACTGCTTGTGTCATTCGTGGCCGAGTCTGAAGACTCAGCCACCACAAGACGAGTCTGCTACCTCACCGACATGCAGCTACAGATTCGCTTGCATTCCATATGACAATGGATTAGTATCTCTCATATAAGCAACTCTGATTGGAGCCCCGGATAAGGAGGTACTATGTCGGAACCTATCGGGTGTGCTCGCCCGACCGGAAAAGTGATGGGCGAAGGCGATCAGAAGATCGCAGAGGAAACACAAGATACCAAGGAGGTGGATGTTATGGGACTACGAGCGGGAATGAAGGCGCCGGACTTCGAGTCACCGGCATACCACAAGGGTACATTCAAGACAGTGAAACTGTCCGATAGTCTGGGACACTGGGTGCTGCTGTGCTTCTACCCCGGTGACTTCACATTTGTCTGACCGACGGAACTAGCGACGGTCGCCGCTATGTATTCCGAGCTACAGAAACTCGATGTTCATGTATATGCTTGTTCGGTTGACAGTGTTTTCGTGCATAAGATGTGGGACGAATCGGAACTCAGTCGGATGGTAGATGGGGGCATACCGTACCCGATGCTGTCTGACGGTGGAGGTAACCTTGGCAAAGTCTACGGTGTCTACGACGATGCAGCCGGCGTCAATGTCCGTGGTCGGTTTCTGATCGATCCTGATGGCGTTATCCAGGGCATGGAGATACTGACCCCTCCGGTAGGTCGCAATTTTGCCGAGACGATCCGACAGATCAAGGCGTTCCAGCATGTCAGGAAATCAAAGGGCACCGAGGCCACGCCGGCCGAGTGGCAGCCCGGCAAGCCCACCCTCAAGGTGGGACCGGATCTGGTTGGAAAAGTTTGGGAGGTCTGGAAACCCTGACGCCGTGGCGATGTCGGTGCATTTGGTGCACGGCAGATGTCCACATCTGCCGATGCGAGGCGATTACCCGGTACCCCACCCAGAGCGGCAGCGTCGGGTGGGTTTCTTTATGCATCATGGTTCGACTCCGCTCACCATAACGTAGCGCACGGCTTCAAGCCCAAATTATCATTCCCCCGCCCCGGCCTTTTGCGTATATTGACTTTCTATGAGCTATCTGGTGTTGGCCCGCAAATACCGTCCGCAACGGTTTGAAGACATAGTCGCCCAGGAACACGTGTCCCGCACACTGCAAAACGCGGTGAAAAACGACCGCGTTGGGTCGGGCTACCTTTTCTGCGGCCCGCGCGGCACCGGCAAAACTACCACTGCGCGGGTGCTGGCCAAAGCGCTCAATTGCGTCAATGGTCCAACACCCGAACCGTGCGGCGTATGCGATCAGTGCAAAGAAATAGCCGCCGGGACGTCGCTTGATGTCCTCGAAATCGACGCTGCCTCCAACACCGGGGTCGACGACATCCGCACCCTGCGCGAGAACGTCCGCTACCTGCCAACCGGCGGTAAGAAACGCATTTACATAATCGACGAAGTACACCGCCTCTCCGGCGCTGCATTCGATGCTCTGTTGAAGACGCTCGAAGAACCACCGCCGCACGTGATTTTCATGTTCGCCACGACTGAGCCGACCAAAGTGCCGGAGACGATACTGTCGCGCACTCAGCGTTTCGATCTCAAGCGCGTCTCGGTCAAAGCGCTCGCCGTGCATCTTACTCAGATAGCTCGCAAGGAAGAGCTGGAAATCGACGAGGCGGCGATCAAGCTGCTGGCTCGCAAGGCCGATGGCTCGGTGCGGGATGCCCTGTCGCTGCTGGATCAGTTGGCGGCTTTCGCCTCGGAGAAAATCACCGACGAAACGGTGGTGGCGGCGCTGGGGCTGGTGGACCGTCAGATGCTGTTCAGTTTCATCAAAGGGGTGGCCGAGCGCGACAGCAAGGTGGTGCTCAAGCTGGTCAAGCAAGCGGTCGACGGCGGTACTGACATCGCCGATTTCACTGCTGAGTTGTTGGAACATCTCCGGCTGATGATGATCCTGGCTACTGACACAGAGGCCGGCGATCTGCTCGGTTTCTCAAAGGAAGAACTGACCGAATACACGCAGCAGGCGGAGAATTTCTCGGTGGGGGACATTGTTCGGCTGATCAAGATCGGCATGGATCTCAACCGCGACCTTAAGAGCAAGATCGGTCTCGATGAGCGATTGCTTCTGGATGTGGCTGCGATTAAGATGGCCGAGATGGAGGGAACGGTTCGATTCGAGGAAATCCTTGAGCATCTCAGCCAAAGCCCAAACGCCGCCAGTGCGGGCAACCTGTTCGACCAGCCCGAAAAAAAAAAGGATAACCTCCCCCCCCGCACAGGACTAAAGCTGGTCAGAGGTGAGCCGGAGTCGGTCTCTGGTGAGCGCAGTTTGTCTCGAACGCAAGCTGTCAATGTGGCTATGGTTCGCGCGGGTTGGGAGAAGTTTGTGGGTTTTCTCAGGCAGAGAAACAGCATGTTGGCCTCTCAGTTAGCCATGGTCCAGATCCGAGAGGTGAAGGATAATCAAATCCTGGCTGTATTCGGTGGTACGGCCACAGTGGCGCGACAGGTGGTGGAGAAACCATCCAATCTGAGCCTGATTACCGAATGTTTGAAAGATCAATTCGCGGCCAATCTGAGTATAAAATTCGACACCGAGAGGCAGAAGGATGTTGGCTCGACCGATATAGGAAAAAAGCGCCGCAACGGCATCGACGTGAAGAAGCTGCTTGAGGATTCACCGCGATTGCAAATGCTGCTGGAGAAAGTAGACGGTGAAATAATCGGCATCAGGAATGGTGAATAACAGAGATTTGCGAAACATACACAGGAGATGATCATGGGTAAGGGTGGCGTCGGCAATATGATGAAGCAGGTGCAGCAGATGCAGGCCAAGATGGAGAAGATTCAGGCCGAACTGGAGCAAACCGAAGTGGAAGGAACAGCCGGTGGTGGTATGGTCAAAGTAACGGCCAACGGCAAGCAGGATGTCGTCTCGATCACGATCGATCCGGAAGTGGTTGATCCGGACGATGTCGAGATGTTGCAGGATCTTATTTTGGCCGCAGTAAGTCAGGCGCGGGCCAAAGCCCAGGAGCTTCAGACCGAGAAGATGGCCAGCCTGACCGGCGGTCTGAATATCCCAGGTATGAACCTCCCGTTTTAGTTTAAGAGGCGTATCATGTTCAAATCGGCCTCATCGGTCGAACGGTTAGCCAACCGGCTGGCCCGAATGCCAGGTATCGGACGCAAGTCGGCGGCGCGGCTGGCCTTCTATATTCTCAATCTGCCCAGGGAAGACGCGCTGGAGCTGTCCGATATCATCCGGGAAGTAAAAGAGAAGGTTGGGTTCTGTTCGGTCTGTTTCAATATCTCGGAAAGTGACCCCTGCCAGGTTTGCCAGGATCCGAAACGGGACAGCAGCGTGATATGTGTGGTTGAGGAAACCGCCGACGCTGCCGCTATTGACAAAGTAGACGGATTCAACAGCATGTTTCATATTCTCGGCGGGCGGCTTTCGCCGTTAGACGGTATCGGTCCGGATGATCTCCGAATTAAAGAACTCTTGAACCGACTTGGAGAGGACGTGTCGGAAGTGGTGCTGGCCACCAATCCGAACGTCGAGGGGGAGGCAACCGCGATCTATCTGTCGAAACTGCTCAAGCCGTTAGGGGTCAAAGTCACCCGTATCGCGCGAGGACTCCCGGTCGGCGCCGACCTCGAATTCGCCGATAGCGCCACCCTGGGCCGGGCCCTGGAAGGCCGTCAGGAATTCTGATCTCAAAACCATGACCAATCACAAGCATATCTCGCACGCCTTCTATCTCGCGCTCGCCGCGCTGGCGATTTTCGTAGCCAGTCGATTTCTCGGCGGCGTCCTCTTCGATAACAACTGGTCCTTTATCCACCTGGCTCATCTACCGGGTTGGTATTCCGCAGTGTGGATCCTTTTGTTGGGCGGTCTGGTTTACCTACTGGTTGCTCGTGGCGAGC